>CANHUF010000037.1 GCA_947463715.1 Sphingobacteriales bacterium | reverse complement strand
CCATGAACAGGGGTGCGGAAGAAGCAGTGAAAAAGGCAGCACCCATTTTTGCAGATGCCATCAGGGGCATGGATATCAAAGACGCCATTTCCATTCTTCGTGGTGCAGACACTGCTGCCACAGGCTACCTCCGCAGCAATACAAGTAACTCTCTTACAACAGCATTCAGGCCGGTCATACAGGAATCTCTGGAAAAAACCGGCGCTGCAGGTCATTGGAATAACCTGATGACGGCTTACAACAAAGTGAGTTTTCAGAAAGTCAATACAGACCTCGCCGGCTATGTTACAGATAAAGCCTTGCAGGCGCTTTTTCTGCAAATTGCCGATCAGGAAAAACAGATCAGGAAAGATCCTGCTGCAAGAACAACTGCCCTGCTCAAGAAGGTTTTTGGCGGTAATTGATTTGCATCAAAATTCAAACATCTTCCTGATAGCCTGATAAACCGGTTCAGGTGTTTCCTCCATAGGAACATGACCTGAATGGGGAATTACCAGCAGCTGACTGTTGGGAATATCTTCTTTAAATCGGTAGGCATTGGACACATCAATGAGTTGATCGTCTTCGCCCCAGATGATGAGTGTGGGTGTGGTGATGGTTTTTATCCGGGTTGGTTCTGGCCTGGAAGGGTTTTTGAAAATATCAATGGTGGCCTTTCTGTTTCCCTCCCGCAGGAGCAGGTCGAAATAGCGGTCGATCAACTCATCGGTAATGATGGCATCATTGCTGTAAACGTCTTCAATGCTTTTTCTGATCAGCGCTTTGGGTGTGAATTTAGACAACAACGTGCCCACTACGGGCATGGCAGCGAGTTTGAATCCGATATTTCCCTTTTCCTGCTTTTTGGGGTAACCTCCTGAATTGATCAGGATAAGGTGACTGATTTTTTCAGGCGTGAACAGGGCCTGGTGCCAGGCAATGCTTCCACCAAGTGAGTTTCCTGCTATAGCATAACGGGTGATGTTTAGACTGATTAGAAATGAATCAATAACGCGGTTGTAAAAACCAATGCTGTAATCTTCACCGGGGTTCGGACCGGTTAATCCGAAAGCGGGTAAATCAAGTCGGATTATGCGTTTGGCTGGTGAAATTCGGTTCACGAGGCTGTCCCATGTGTGCAGACTGGAAGAAGTTCCATGTATGAGCACCAGTGGTAAGCTGTCATCAGGATTGCCTTCATCCCTATAATGAATATTCATGCCCATCAGCGGCATGAACTGCGAGTTGCCACCAGCATATTTTTCTTTGAGTTTTTCAACCAGAATTTCACCCTGGTAAAAAATGATCAGGGTTATCAAAACAACAGCCGGCGTTAAAATGAATCTCAGGATTTTTCTTGTAGTAGTGATGTTCATGTCTGTTAATTTTTAAACGCCTCCAGTGCAATGGATGGTTTGCCATCAGTATTCCAGGCACCGAGTCCGTACCCCTGCCAGTTGTTGTAAGCCTGAGGTTCCCAGTACAATACGCCAAGTCCTTTTTTATTGGACAACGCCCTGGTTTTGGTAATCAGATCGGTTAAGAATTGTTTGCATACCTGAGCCTGGTCTGCCGGCATCCCCACTTCCACCACCATCACTTCCTTTCCATACCGGTTGATCATATCATACATGTTATAAACGCATTGGTCTGTTTTGGTCTGCCAATCGCTAACCGATGGATAAAGCGACATGCCCGTCACATCCCATGTGGCACCATTGTTTTTAAGTCCGTCGAAAATCCATTTGAACAAGCCGTTGTCATAACCATTGGAAATGTGCACAATCACTTTGGTGCCAGGAAATACTTCCTTCACAGCGCTGTAGCCTGTTTTTACCAGTGATGCAAATTGAGCCATGTTTTTACTGGCCCTGCCTTCTTCCCAGAGCATGCCATCATTGGTTTCATTGCCTACCTGCACCCATTCTGGCGTGACATTGTTGTTTTTGAGTGCTTTCAAAACAGAGAGGGTGTGGTTGCGCAGAGAATCATTGAGCAATGCAAATGAAATATTCTTCCATTTTTCAGGTTTGTTCTGTTTTCCCGGATCTGCCCAATAGTCTGAATAATGAAAATCAATCAGGATGCGCATGCCTTTTTTACTGGCCCGCACAGCCTGTTTCACCACATCTTCCTGTCCGCACCAGCCATTGACCGGATTAACCCATACCCTGAACCGGATTGTATTCATACCCAATCCCTTCAGGATATCGATGCAGTCCTGCTCTTGTCCGTTGTTGTTGTAGAATTTGATGCCTTTGGATTCCATCTCACTCAGCCAGCCTATGTCTGCACCCTTTGCAAAATAATCCGTAGTGGGCGGATTGTCTGTTGGTGTCTGCGCTTTGGTGCAGGAGAGGAATAGTAAAAAGATAATCAGTGTTTTGTTTCTGGCAGGCATTGTGTAAGGAATGATTGTTTTTTTAGTCCCCAAGATCAGGAATTAACAGCTATTGTAAGCGATTTATTCTTTCTGTTAATATCGTTTTATATTGTTCTTTAAATGCATCACTCATAAAGCTGCGGTCTATCATCTCCAGCCATTTAGGATATGCTTTGGTCATTTTGTTAAATATGTTTTCCTGCTGTTTTTCTTCCACTTTCAATTTGTTCATTGCTGCGACAAAATCCTGCTTTTTTATTTTATTCTTACGTCCATTAAGGGTTAATGCCATTTCCTCCTTATCTGCAGGATTTACCAAAGCGGTATTCAACAAATCATAAGCCGGTGATAAGGTCATACCCATCCCGGGCTGTTCCAGTAAGGAGAAATTCTTCAAATGCATATCTGCATTTCCCGTTAGGAAAGAGAAGAGTACCAGTTCAAAAAAATTCACCACATCCAATCCCGGCGTTGCTGAATGCTTCTGAATGGCTTTACCAATCTGCTCATAGCTACTTTGGTATTTGTCTTCGGTAAGACGTTCGGTCAGTTGGCACATATCTTCCATGGCCAATTTCCCTTTTTTAGTCCGGTCCATCCGCCTGGTTATGTAAGCCAGGTTGCCAGATCGCATTCGAATCAAACAGTGCGGAGCTGTTTTTATCCTGGCTAATTGTGCCAGATGCATGGTAGCATCTTCCACTTCCGGCAACTCCGGATACATTGCTGCAGGTGGTTTCAAAATATACCCGCCCCATAAGCCTACAATGATGAATCTTCGTTCTGTGCCTTCTTTGTTGTTGCCAGTGATGTGCAACGACAGTTTGGCCTGAACACCAGTTACAGCTGTTTGGCTTTGTATTACTTCTTTGGCCAATGGCTCCAGGTCTTCTTCTGAATAGAGCAATGCAGGCGAAGTGAGCTGTCCGAATATTTTCTTTGAGCAGGATGGATGAAAGTCCTGCTCGTTTGCTTCCAAGAGCTGATAACAAAACAGGCAGTTACTCATGGCGTATCCTCCTCTTTTACTTCCTCAACGCTCACTATACCTATGCAATCTTTGCAGCAGGCAAGCAATAAACCCATCCGATCTCGGGGATTCAGTTTCCAGTTCTTTTCAGCTATATCCAACAACCAACCTTCGGGTATCAGTCCATCAAAAAAAGGGAACAGTACTTTTGACGTAAAAGTTGCTTCACTTAGCGGCAAGGTCAAACTTATGGGCCTAACACCCGGCTGAGTTGCATATGTGTTATCGTACACAAAATGATACCCATGCTCATCCTGAGTGAGCCATCCGGCTATTTGATCTTCTATTTTTATGACTGCTTTACGCATCACTCATTCCTGATTGCTGATTTTACTACCCCTACCTCGTAGCCGAAAAGTTGCAGCACCTGATTTACCTTATCCAACCGCAAGGTTTCCTTCCCTTGTTCAAGTTCACGGATGAAACGTAAGCCCACACCGGCTTTTTCAGCCAGCTCGGGCTGGGTGAGCTTCACTGATTTACGTTTGTCTTTTACAAAGTTTGCTAGACTCATTTTATACCCTTTAGGGTTTAAATAATATAAATATAGTCTAATTTGTACCCTTTAGGGTGTATTTAGCAGAAAAAATTGTAATTAATACCTTATCGGGTATAGAAAGTATTAGTCTTTTCCTTTGAGGATGGTGCGACTGACCTGAATCTGGTCATCAAAAATCACAATATCTGCATCCATTCCCGGAGCGAGTGTGCCAATCCTGTCATCGAGTTTCATGATCCTGGCGGGTGTATGGGTGATCATGCGAATTACATCTGTAAGTGGCACGCCTCCCATATCGCGCATCACCCTCACAAGCCGGTCTGCAGTGGCCACGCTGCCGGCAAACGAAGATCTGTCAGGCAACTTGGCTACGCCATCTTCTATGATCACTTTCAGTCCGTCTGATCTCCTGCCGAGGATGCTCTCTCCTTCCGGCATGCCTGCACCGCGCATGGCATCGGTGATGAGGGCAATCCGGTCAGGACCCTTAATCTTGTAAATCAGTTTAAGCAGCGGTGGTGGCAGGTGCACCCCATCGGCAATGATCTCCACATCCAGTGCATCATGGAGGTATCCGGCTTCAATGACGCCGGCATACCGGAAGGCATTTTTCCTTGTTACACCAGACATAGCCGAATAGAAATGGGTAAGCAACGTATAACCGTTTTCAAAGGCTTCCAGCGCTTCTTCGTAAATGGCATCGGTATGGGCCATGGAAGGAAGGATGCCCCTTTCGCAAAGTATTCTGCCAAATTCAATGGCTCCCTTACGCTCCGGAGCGGCACTCCAGCGGCGAATCGACTGACTGTGTTCAAGGATTTCCAGGTATTCTTTTGGGTCAGGATCCCTGATATATCGGGGGTCCTGTGCACCCCGCTGATTCATCGAAAAATAAGGTCCTTCGAGATGGAGTCCAATAAAGGCTGCACCATATTTGTTCTGTGCATGTGCTTGCTCATAAACTTCCAGTGAGTTCAGGATGCCCTGTTTGTCGGCCGTAAGGGTTGTGGGCATCATCGACGTGGTTCCATGAGCGGCATGTTTTTCGGCCACCTTTAAAAAGGCTTCTGTTGTTCCATCCATGAAATCATGGTTGCCTCCGCCGTGTACATGGATGTCTATGAAACCGGGAGAAACATATTGTCCTTTTGCATCAATGATCCTTGCATCAGCAAAGTCTGCATCACCCTCAATTGCGGCAATAATCTTTCCATCTTCCACCAGCAGGGTGCCATGAATGATGCTGTCGCGCAGGATGATCCTGCCATTGCTGATTTTAATCCTGCTCATTTCCATCTCCTTACTTGATGTCCGTATACTGCATAGAAAACCAGGTAAATATAACAGGGAATAAGTACCCAGTAGGCCTGGCGTACATCCCAGCTGTCGGCCAGGTAGCCATAAACCAGGGGCATGATGGCATTGCCGCAGAGTCCCATGATCATGATGGAAGCACCCAATTTGGTGAACTTGCCAAGTCCATCCAATGCGAGTGGCCAGATCCCTGCCCAAACGAGTGAATTGGCGAGACCGAGTGCCACAATAAACCAGGTGGAAATATCTGTCTGGTGTCCCAGCAGGCTGGTTTGTCCTTTGGCAAAGATGATCAGCAGCGTGAAAACCAGTCCGAGTGCAGTACAGATGCGCAGTGCGTTAACCTGCCTGATGAACCTGGGAATGGCAATGATGCCTATGATGTAGCCGCAAATGGTGGCAGCGAGTGTGTAAGAAGGAAACACTTTGGCTTCCATCAGTGGCATATCCATAGAGGTGGCATAACCGATGACGGTATCGATGGAGACAACCTGTGTGCCTACATGCAGGAAAATGGCTACTGCACCAAGGATAAGGTGGGGGAAGTCAAAGATGCTTTTTTTACCGGCGTTGGCCGTGGCGAGTTCTTCTGATTCTTCTTCGGTATTGATTTCGGGTAGGGGGGAGAAGCGTACGAGCAGTCCGAGGACAAACAAGACGGATCCTACAACGATATAGGGTACAATAACGCGACCAACTAATTCGTCGAGTGCTGCATCTTTTGCTGATTCAGTCATGGTGCCGAGTTGCGCAAACAGATCGGTATCCGTTGCTTTGAGAATGACGGCCGCGAATATCAGTGGAGCGAGGATGCCTGCTCCCTTATTACAAATGCCCATGATGCTGATGCGCTGGGCTGCGCTTTCCTGCGGACCCAACACGGTAATATAGGGGTTGGCGGCAGTTTGCAGAATGGCGAGTCCGGCACCTATGGTGAACAATCCCAGCAAGAAGACCTCGTAGGTCCTGGTCATGGCGGCAGGCACAAAAATGAAGGCACCAACAGACATGGCCCAGAAGCCTATCATCATCCCTTTTTTGAATCCCTGTTTCTTCAGTAAAAAGGATGCAGGCACCGACATCACAAAATAGGAGATGTAAAAGGCGAAGGTTACCAGGTAGGCCTTGAAATGCGTCAGTTCACAGGCTATTTTGAAATAGGGGATGAGGATGGCATTCACCCAGGATACAAATCCAAAGATGAAAAACAGCATCCCGATGATGCCAATGGAAATGTTGGTTGACCGTTTCGAAAGGCTGGATGCACTTACAGCTGTCGCCATGGGTTATGTTGTTTTACAATTTATTTTCTTGTTATTTATTTTTGATTGAGCGTTTACTAACTCCCCTCCTGGACAGGAGGGGTGGCACGAATGAGACGGCACCGAAGGTGCAGGCGAATGAGCTTGCCTGCCGAAGGCAGGTGACGGGGTGGTGGATTTTATAATCTGGTTCCACCACCCCGCCTCAACAAACTCACTTCGTTCATTTGTCTCGGCACCCCTCCTGTCCAGGAGGGGAGTATTTCGAGTTTTTAATACCACGACAAGTTCTTTTTTAATGTTTTCAAACTGTCAGCAACGAAGCCGCAGCCTTATCCAGGTAAAGGCTGCAACTGGGGTGTTGCTGCAGGATGCTGGCTGGATGGAGGTTGCTTACGGGATTTTCGAGACAGGCTTTTGCAGCAGCAGCCTTCCGGGTATCCGGAACGGTGCAGATGATGTGTGCTGATTGCATGATTTGGTGTACAGACATGCTGATGGCCTGTTTCGGCACATCATCCAGCGTGGCAAACCATCCTTCGCCCCATTGCTGCTTCCTGCAGGCTTCATCCAGATTTACTACAATGTATGGAGATGTGGTTTCAAAATCTGCGGGCGGATCATTGAAGGCGAGGTGTCCGTTTTCTCCAATCCCACAGAGACAAACATCAATGGGATGCTGCAGGATTAAAGCACCCAGCCTGGCGCATTCCGCTGCAGGATCAGCTTCGCCGTCTATCAGGTGAGTTGCTTTCAGCTGGGGGACATGATTGATAAATCTTTCTATCAGGTATTTTCTGAAGCTGGCTTGGTGGGTGACAGGCAATCCGATGTATTCATCGAGGTGAAACATATTCACACAACTCCAGTCGATCTCTTTGTCCTGTAACAATTGCTGCAGGGTTTCGAACTGACTGGTTCCTGTAGCGAGGATGACATTGGCGGTGCCACGTTGAGCTATGGCTTCCTTGATTTTAAGGGCTGCTTCATTTCCAGATGCTTTACCAATTGCAGGAGCATCTTCAAGTATAGTATATGGTATGGTTGACATCAAATTTTGAGGAATATTTTTTTGTTGTAAAGAAAACGGAGAAAAACCCATTTCAGTAAGACGCTGGTAATGGCCAGGGCTACGGCATTGTAAGGATCACCAATCAGGTCGCCTACCCATTGGAATACCCCTTTGTTGGCATAAGACCAGCTGATGACTTTACCAGACATGTAAATCAGGATGGAGTTCATGCCAATGACCCTGAAAAAGAAAGCCCATCGCTGGTAGCCCTTCACGTCTATGATCCAATAGAACAACGACATAAGCAGGAGGCTGAAGCCAACTGTCTGCAATACAAAGGAACTCGACCACAGATTTTTGTTGATGGGGAAATCAAGGTTCCAGATTTGGGCAATGATCAAAGCCGCCAGACCAGCCAGCGCCATGTGCAGGGCTTTTTTAGCTGGAGACACTCCTGCTTTTCTCAGGTAATTGCCGGTGAGGATGCCTGCCAGTCCGGAACTGATGGCTGGGATATTATTGAAAAATCCAACTGTATCATGAATGCCCCTCGACAATTTGCCGGGTAACACAGTGCGATCGATGTAGGAAGCAAAGTTGCCTGCTTCTGTCAGGTCTCCAATCAGGAAACCCGGTGCTGCCGTGAATTTCAGGATGATCCAGTAGCCAATAAGCAATGACGCGAACCAGATTGCCTGAAACCTTTCTTTGGCGTAGAGGAAGATGATGCTGGAGAGCATGTAGGCGATACCAATCCTTCCCAGTACACTCATGAAACGAATGTCGCTGAGCAGACGAATCTGCAGTCCGTTATTATAGATGACACCAAGCAGGAACAGTATCAATCCTCTTTTGATCACTTTTTGTAACAACTCTTTTTTTGCCGTTCCTTTTTCCATTGCTCCACCCAGTGAGAAGGTAGCCGCAATTCCCGTTACGAAGATGAATAGGGGGAAAATCAGGTCGTATGCAGAGAAGCCGTTCCAGTTGGGGTGTTCAAATTGTTCCGATAAGCTTTTCCAGAAAGGGGCATTCGTTGCTTTGGCCATGGCGTGAAAGATTTCCTCTGCACCTATTATCCAGAACATGTCGAATCCCCGCAGGGCATCAAGTGAATAGAGTCTTGGCTGGATGGTAGGAGAAGTAATCATTTTATAAACCGGTTCAAGGTGTTGAATTTAAGAAAAACAAGGGATTTGTACGCAATTATTTGGTGAAAAAACATCCTTTGTAGAGTAAAAAAGGAGTTAGAAGTGAAATATAAATTTCTTGTTCAAATGTAGTTTTGACTTGTGTACAAATGTTCACAAAAAGAAAACATTTCAATAAAACTACTATCTTAGCATGAGGGTTCACTTGATCCGGAGAGCGTCATTGGGAACCGCTACAGGCTTATTTGTAAATATAAATTTGGCTTGAAGCATGTTCATTTATATGTCTGCTGGGTTGGCACACATGCAGAATATGATAAAATTTGCGCTATGGGTTATCAATATGAAATAAATATATTTTAATATGAGTCATTTGAAATACACAGTCATCAAGTCTAAGCGACAATATGATGAATACTGCAAAATTTTGGAAAACCTTGTTTTTCAAAAATCGCATACTGCCGGAACTCAAGATGAAATTGACTTGCTAACAGTTTTGATTGAAAAATGGGATTTTGAGCATTTCAAATTGGTGGATTTGGATCCAGTTGCATTATTGAAATCCTTCATGGATGATCATAAAATCAAAGCAATAGAACTCTCCGGTATACTAGGTATCAGCAGAGGTTACATGTCTGATATTCTTCATTACAAAAAAGGGCTGTCAAAAGATGTCATACGTAAATTATCATCTCATTTCAAAGTGCGCCAAGATGCTTTCAATCAGTCGTATGAACTTAAGCAGCATAAACAACTCCAATCCACTGTCTAATGACGATTAAATCTTTGGCTCCCATCCTTTTTCATATTCTCGGCTCCAGAGTTTCATGGCTTCCTTGTCGTTCAGAATCCTGCCGTTGGATGGATCAATCTTCAGCGCTCTGCCGGTTCTTTGGGAGATATTACCCAGCTGAACTAACAAGGTACTTTGGTGTCCGCTCAGGATATCAGAATTCAATGTTGCCCCTCTTTTGATGGCATCGAAGAAATTGCGGATGTGGAGGGCATCGAGTTCCATACCCGGACCGGTTCTGTCAAGCGCATTGGCAGTGATATCGTTCTTCACTTCTTTCACCAGCTTGCTCTTCAAGTCATATATCTTATAACTGTTGCCACTTTCAATCAGCAGGGATCCTGTTTCACCATAGAAGATGACACCCACGCTGCTGCCTTCCGTGTTCTTGCCGTTGCACGACCTGCCTTCCCAGCTGATGAGGGTGTTGTTGGCAAACTCGAGGTCAATAACCTGTGTGTCTGGTGTTTCCCAATCGTCTTGGTAGCGGTAACGACCGCCAGCAGAAGTGACGCGTGTGGGATAGTCGACTCCAAGACCCCAGCGGGCAAGGTCAACCATGTGCGTGCCGTTGTTCAGGGCTTCGCCGGTTCCCCAATGCCAGAACCAATGCCAGTTATAATGGATGAGGTTGTCTTTGTATGCTTTTCTGGGTGCGGGTCCCTGCCAGAGCTCATAATTAAGCCAGGAGGGCACTTCAGTCGCTTTGCCCACACCAATGGATTCGCGGTTATTGGTATACCAGGTTTTGGCGTAATAGGGGCGACCAATCACACCTGCTTTCAGCTCAGCGATGGCAGCCATCACATTGGGCCAGGAGCGGCGCTGGTTGCCCATTTGCAGGAGTTTGTTGTGTTTGGCGGCTGCCTTCACCAGCATTTCCCCTTCATTGGGATTGTGGCTACACGGCTTTTCCAGGTAAACGTGTTTACCCGCAGATACAGCCAAAAGGGCAGCAGGAGCATGCCAGTGGTCGGGTGCCGTAACAATAAGCAGATCCAGGTTTTTATCCTCCAGGGCCTTCCTGAAATCACCTTCTGCAATCGGTTTTTTACCCTGTGTTTTTTCCACTGCAGCTACGCATTTGTCCATTGCCCTGTTGTCTACATCACAAACATGGGTCACTTCACATTCCTTTTGAGAAGCGAAATTGGTGGAAACCGATAACCCACGGCTGTTCACGCCCATCACAGCAGCCGTAATCTTTTCATTGGATCCAATAATGTTGCGGTACTGACTGGCAGAGAATCCTGGCAGGATGCCTCCAAATGCGAAAGCTGCTGAGGCTGCAGATGTTTTTTGAATGAAACTTCTTCTGGAACGGCTCATGACGGAAGGTTTAAGGATTGTATGATTTTATTGGCTTTTTTGAGATGTGCTTCGTAAACTGCTTTCAATGTAATGGTTTTGCCGCTATTGCGCTTGCTTTCATCAGCGGCTTCCATGAAGGTGTAAATTTCGAGTGTTTCTTTGGCACTAACAGGCAGGTTACCGGTTTTGAAAAAGACGATGATCCTGTCGAGCAGGTTATCATATCCCTTGTAAGGGCCCAGTGTTATGGGACCTTTTTCTCCATATGCTGTGCCGCCATATTCATGCTTGCCGGTACGCGTACCGCGGAATGTCCCGATTCTGCCATCCTCCCAAACACCTACTACAATCTCCGTGCCCTCTGTTTGCGTACGGGTAAGCGTTTGACAGCCGGTGCCCATGACTGTGTATAATGTTTCTACGCCGTGAATGCCATACCAGAAGAGATCAGGGTGCGTGGGTTCGAGGGTAGCCGGACTGAAACAATCAGCACCCAGTATTTTACCCATTTTGCCACCGGCCGCTTCCTGTGCGGATTCCATGTAACGGAGGGAAGAACTTGAGAAGAAAGGAACCTTGAGTTTTTCAGATATGGTATACAAGGCAATGGCATCTGTAAGTGTGCCGGCAACCGGCTTGTCGATGAAGAGAGGCTTGCCAGCCTTCATCACTTCCAGTGCCTGTTGTAGGTGTGGCCGGCCATCGTTGGTTTCCAGCAGGATGAAATCCACTTTCTTCAGCAGATCAGCGATTGAGTCCACAATTTCCACACCCATCTTCTTCACTTCTTCGATATAACCGGGAACTCTCTTGGTAGATGATTCGATATCGGCGCTGCCTTTGGGATAAGCGGCTACGACGCGGAATCCTTTGTATTTTTCTGGGGGATTGCCTGTGTTCAATGCTTTGGTGAAGGCGATGCTGTGTGAAGTGTCCAGACCAATGATGCCAATCCTTCCTCCGTCAAGCAAATGCTGGGATGCCTGAACCGGTTGTATCAATCCTGATAATCCCAACGCCATTCCGGACATACCGGCATCGCGCATAAAGCGCCTGCGGTTATAATTTTTCATGAGCAATCGTTTGGTTGCCTCAGTAAGATAAAGTAAAAAAGACAAATTTCGTCAAATCAGTTCTAGTTTACCATCTCACAAATCAATCCTCTTATTGACCTCTGCTATCCTGAATCCCTTGCTTTTTACAAGCCTTGCTTCTTCAGATTGTTCCTTCAGCAATGGATTGGTATGGTTGAAATGAATGAACATGATCTTTTCTTTTTCTTTGGCGGGCAGTGCATTAAATAGCTGCATGCTTTCCTGCACAAGTGGATGGGGTATTTCGGCAATATTGCGGTTGCCTACTTCCGCCGCACTGAAAAAGGTGCCGTCAATCAACGCATGATCCACTTCCCTGATCAGTGAAACAATGTCAGTCCGCCATTTCTCCCACTTGTCGATGTCGGGGATGAAAAGCACTTTTTCATTTGGACCTTCAATAACATATCCAACAGTTTCGGAAAACTCATCCCGATGCGGTACAAGGAGGGGCTTTATTTTGAGTGCCGGACTGATTACTTCCCAGTTGCCTTCTGATATAGTATTAATGTGAATGTTTTTCAGGGAAACCAGCTGACTCCAGGGGCCATTGTTTTCCAGATATATTTTCATTTTGGGCATGGTATAGACTGGAACATCCTTGCTGTTCATAGCTTCCCTGCCCAGGAACATCAATCCCGCATAATGTCCTATGTGTGCATGGGTGAGGAAAATGCCATCAGGTGCGATACTGTTTTTGCCAGAATATGCCTGGTTGAGAGATTTGAGTTGAGAGGTGATATCCGGACTGGCTTCAAAAAGAAAGCGCTTTCCACTAGCAGGATCAATAAGTCCGAGGGATACCACTTTTTTATCCGGATTAATCGTTTTACAGCAATCCTTTTCGCATCCCAGGTGAGGCGAACCGCCGTCTTGCAGGGTGCCCAGAATAATCAGGTAAGGCTGATT
>CANHUF010000036.1 GCA_947463715.1 Sphingobacteriales bacterium | reverse complement strand
GCTACCGTTTGGGTAGGAACGGGTGAAGGTAACCCGCGTAACTCCATCAGCCTGGGTGAAGGTATCTACAAAACAATCGATGGCGGCGCCTCCTGGAAAAGAATGGGGCTCGAAAAAACGCGGAATATCCACCGCATCATCGTCGATCCATCCAACCCCAATACCGTTTATGCGGGTGCCATTGGCAACCCCTACGCGGAACATCCTGAAAGGGGCGTTTTCAAAACCACCGACGGTGGCGAAACCTGGACCAAAATCCTCTTCACCAACGATACTTCAGGAGTGGCAGATATGATCATGGATCCATCCAACCCGAACAAACTCTTTGTGGCCATGTGGCAGCACCGCCGCACACCCTGGAGCCTGAGCAGCGGAGGCGTCGGAAGCGGTCTATATATGACTTATGATGGTGGAAAGACCTGGAAAAAGCTGGGTGAAAAAGAAGGGCTTCCTGCAGGAAATTATGGCCGTATCGGACTGGCTATCTCCCGCAGCAACCCGAACAGGGTATATGCATTAGTAGAAGCCACCAAAAACGGTCTCTATAAAAGTGATGACGGCGGCAAAAGCTGGTCGCTCATGAACAGCAATCCTGAATTTGTATCCACACGTCCGTTCTATTTCCAGGAAATAGCCTGCGACCCTGAAAATGAGAATCGCCTCTGGCTCATCTACCAAATGATTTCCAAAAGTGATGATGCGGGCAAAAACTTTGAGGTGGTTATTCCTTACAACGGAATCCACCCAGATCACCATGCTTTCTGGATCCATCCTACAAACCCTAATTTCATCATCGACGGTAACGACGGCGGCATAGGCATCACACGTGATAAAGGCAAAACCTGGCTGTTTGATGAAAAACTTCCGGTAGGTCAGTTCTACCACATCAATGTAGACAATGAAATGCCTTATAACGTAATGGGTGGCATGCAGGATAATGGTACGTGGCGCGGACCAGCCTATACCTGGATGAGTGGCGGAATTAAAAACTACTACTGGGAAAATATCTGGGGTGGTGATGGCTTCGATGCCATGGCAGACCCGGATGATGCCAACTGGATCTATGCCATGAGTCAGGGCGGATCAGTAGGCAAATACAATGTCAAAACTGGAGAAAGCTGGTATATCAAACCACCGGCTCCAGACCTGAAAACCATGCTGCGTTTCAATTGGAACTCAGGTATGGCTCAGGACCCAACCAATACTTCCACCATCTATTACGGAAGTCAGTACCTGCATAAATCCACCAACAAGGGTGCATCCTGGGAAATCATCTCCCCAGACCTGACCACCAACGATAGTGTAAAAATTGATCAGACCAATAACGGTGGCATCTCCATTGACATTACCGGAGCAGAAAACTATTGCACCATCCTCACTATTGCCCCATCTGCAAAAGACAAAAATGTAATCTGGGTAGGAACTGATGATGGCAATGTACAAATGACAAGAGATGGTGGTAAAACCTGGACCAACTTCAGGGGTAAAATACCTGGCTTGCCAGTGGGTGCCTGGATACCACAGGTACAGGCGTCCAGACATAACGCAGGCGAGGCCTTTGTAGTGGCAAACGACTACCGCAGAGGAGACTTCAAACCCTATATTTTCCGTACAACAGATTATGGCAAAACCTGGACCCGCCTGGCTGATGAGAAGAAAGTAACCGGTTATGCACTCTGCGTTTTGCAGGATCCAACAGAACCCAACCTGATATTTGCAGGTACTGAACAGGGACTCTGGGTGAGTATGGATAATGGCGCAACCTTCCAGCAGTGGAAAAATGGCTACCCCAGCGTATCTACCTATGACCTGACCATACAGGAAAGGGAAGCAGATCTGGTTATCGCCACATTTGGCAGGGCTCTTTGGGTGCTGGACGATATTCGTCCGCTGCGAAAACTGGCTGCAAATAAAGGTGTTGCAGGTAAACCCTTCACCGCATTTGAGTCTAAAACAGCTGTTCAGGCCCAATACCGCAATGCACCCGGTTATGAGTGGAGCACATGGGGTATATGGGATGCTGAAAACAGGGCATCAGGAGCACCTATCTCCTTCTACATCAAAGCCGATAGCGACAGTGCAGTTAAAAAAGATACGGTAACTGTGAAGATTTATAACGATAAAAATGAAGTCATCCGCAACCTGAAATGGACAGCCGAAGCAGGCTTGAACCGCAACACCTGGGGTATGGAAGAACGTGGTTTCCGTTCTCCAGGAGCGGGAGGTGGTCGCAGGATGGGCGGTGGCGGTGGCGGCCGTGGCAGCGCAGAACCTGGCGGACAGCAAGTATTGCCTGGTACATTTAAAGTAGTGATGAGCTATAAAAATGAGAAAGACTCTACCATGGTTACCGTGATTGACGACCCCCGCCTGGGTAACCGCAATCAGATCAAAATGGCCCAGGCTGCACTCAGGGCTGAATTGAAAAAGAGTGGCGATAAACTATCTGAAATAACTGACCTGCTCAGTGAAGCTGAAGAAGCAGCCAAGAAGGTAGATGGATATATAGCCGGCATGAAAGGAAAAGAAATCGATTCACTCAAAAAAACAGGTAAAGAACTGACTGAAGCCATCAAAACCATGCGCGAATACCTAAGTGGTAAACCTCAGACCAAACAGGGATATGGACAGGTCCCGCAAATCACCGTGATGAATCAATACCAGCAGGCCAGCAGTGCTATCAGTTCCAAAGCCATCGAACCCGGTGCTCAGGAAAAGATGCTTGTAGAAAGGGCAGCAGGTCTTGTTGAAGAAGCTGTGAAAAAGGCAGAAACCCTCAAAAATGGCATCTGGAAAAAATACCAGGAGCAGGTAAAAGCCACTAAGCTCGATCCGTTTGGGAAATAATTTTAGAATGAAATGGCACGAGATGGTAGGTAAACACTCATCTCTCGTGCTTTTTTTTGTGCCCTACCTTCTGCAGGTTTACCAACCTTGGTTGGCAAGCTAACGCCTCGTGCCTTGTGCCTTGTGCCTCGTGCCTTGTGCCTCGTGCCTTGTGCCTTGTGCCTCGTGCCTTGTGCCTGGCTCCCTTAATTCCTATTAATCAAAAACTGGAATGGCTTTAGTCCCTTTGGCTTAAGTGCTTTGGAAATCGTTACATTATCATGCAAAACCTTGTAACGGTTAACATCAATCAATTCGTATGAAGTATAATATGAAGGGGAAGTCTCTATCTGAAAAAGAAGCATATTAATCCTGTCTATCTCACGTTGTATAGATAAACTCGTGCTTTGCTCATCTCTCTTGAGCAGAATCAAATCTCTTTTAAATTTTTTCATGTCTTTTCAATATCCAACGAATCCTTGTTTCGTCGGGCAGCTGCATGTATTCTTTTTAAGTGCGGTGCAGGACATAACCATGAGGTTGACCATGGCCAGAATCAATAGGTACAGGATTTTCCGGGATATGATAGACTTTTTCAAGACAACTAATTTAAGGAATTGTTGGAACTTTTACAAATTTTTTATCCAACTTTGACATTTACTTACACATCCCATTACAATTAATACTAAACCCGAATATATTAAACGCGTACTGGTTGCACCTTTGGATTGGGGACTTGGACATGCAACCCGGTGTATTCCTATTATCAGATTCCTGCTTCAGGCGGGTTGTATGGTTACACTTGCGGGTGAAAAAGAGACAGCTGAACTGCTCCAGCGGGAATTTCCGCAACTGGAAATGTTGTTCCTGAAGGGATACAGAATAAAATATCCCAAAAAAGGACTTTTTTTCATGCCAAAAATGTTTATCCAGCTTCCCAAGGTCTTTTCAGCCATAAAATATGAAAATGCCTGGCTTAAGGTACAACAATCGGTTATGCAGGGCAAATGGGACCTGGTCATCAGTGATAACCGCTATGGTCTGCATCACCCCACTCTCAATACGGTCATCATCACCCACCAGCTCGGAATCATATCGGGTATGGGCAGGCGGGTAGATAACCTGTTTGTGAAATATACCCACCGTTGGCTGAACAACTTTCAGCAAATCTGGATACCTGATCTGAAGGATGAAAACAACCTGGCAGGTAACCTCTCCAGACCAGCCGTTATGCCAAAGGAGGTAAAGTATATTGGTCTGCTCTCCCGACTTGAACCCCTCCAAAGCAAGCCGGAACACATTCTCATCATGCTATCCGGTCCAGAACCTCAAAGGTCAATCCTGGAAAGGAAACTCAATGCACAACTTGAAAAATTGAATTATCCCTGCCTCTTTGTGCGGGGTTTGCCACGAAGCAAGCAAACTATTCCTAACAGGAAAAATGTTGAATTTGTAAACCACCTGGATTCAGTGGAGCTTGCAGCAGCAATTGCAAAGTCAAAATTCGTAATCTGCCGTTCAGGATACTCGAGCATCATGGACCTGATCAGGATGGGAAAAAAAGCCCTCTTGATACCCACACCCGGACAAACAGAGCAAATTCACCTTGCTGAACACCTCCATGAAAAAGGCTGGTTTGCCATTGTCAGCCAAAAAGATCTGGACCTCAGTCTGGCAGACCAACTCATAGCATCAGCACAGACGCCACTTCCAATCATGGAAGTAAACGGCTTCAAGAATGCTTTAGCTGAATTGGGCATCCAATAAACTAATCAAAACACGCAACTCAATTTTCATTAATTTGTATTACAATTAATCAAACCAATCCACAAATGAGAAAGATCTGTCTAGCCATCCTGATGGGATGCTTCAGTCTCTCCCTCTTCGCACAACCAACCTTCCCTGTGAATGGTGTGGGCGATGAGCGGGCGACTACATTTGCATTTACACATGCAACCATTGTCAAAGATCCCCAAAACAGCCTGCAAAATGCAACCATGCTGGTACGCAATGGGAAAATCATCGCCATCGGAACTAACGTAAATGTGCCTGCTGATGCGATCGTAACAGACTGCTCAGGCAAAACCATTTATCCTTCTTTCATAGATATCTATTCCGATTATGGTATGGCCGCTCAATCGCAGGGTGCCGGAGGGTTAGGAAGGGGTTTTGGCTCAGCGCAACTGACCTCTAACCAAAAGGGTGCGTATGGCTGGAATCAGGCCATCAAAGCAGATGTAAACGCCTCAGCCAGCTTCGTTTCAGACGAAACAAAAGCCAAAGGTCTGCGGGATCAGGGTTTTGGAGCAGTACTTACACACCAGCGTGATGGTATAGCTCGGGGTACAGGAACATTCGTTTCACTGTCTGGCAAAAAAGAAAATCTCTCCATCCTGAAAGAAAAAGCGTCCGCACATTATTCTTTCAGCAAAGGCAGTTCCACACAATCTTACCCCTCATCCATGATGGGTTCTATTGCCTTGCTGAGACAAACCCATATTGACGCTAAATGGTACAGAAACAATACGGAGCAGGAAGGAATTAACCTGAGTCTTATTGCCTGGAATAACACCCAGCAACTGCCACAGATATTTGAAGCAAACGACAAATGGAATGCGCTGCGTGCAGACCGTATCGGTGATGAATTTGGTGTACAATACATCATCAAAACGAGCGGAAATGAATACCAGCGTACACAGGAGCTGGCTGCCACAGGTGCCACCCTCATTGTTCCGCTCAACTACCCCATGGCCATGGATGTGGAAGACCCCAATGATGCCAGGTTTGTATCACTAGCAGACATGAAACACTGGGAACTTGCACCAACCAATGCAGCAGCAGTTGAAAAAGCCGGTATAAAATTCTGTCTCACTACAGCAGATCTTCGCTCACCTTCTGCTTTCATGGGTAACCTCAGAAAGGCTATCGAAAACGGACTTTCTGAAACAAAAGCACTGGAAGCACTGACCACTACACCTGCTGCAACACTTGGTGTTTCCGGCATGGTTGGCAGCCTTGAACAGGGTAAACTTGCCAACTTCATCATCACAACGGGTAATGTTTTCAATGAAAAAACAACTATCCTTGAAAACTGGGTGCAGGGTAACCGTTTCGCGGTAAAAACCGAAAAATGGGCTGATGCATCCGGTAAATACACCCTGGCTATCCAAAGTACTTCAGGTTCAAAAAACTATAATCTGGAAGTTAAATCAGCCACTGCGGCCAGTATCATCGCAACAGATACCATCGCAACAAAATTCAGCTTTGATGGCAAAATGGTTAAGTTCAGCTTTAGTCCTGAGAAAAAATCCAAAAACGCACTGCGCCTGAGTGGTATCAGCAATGGTACTGTATGGAATGGGTATGGAGAAGACAGTGAAGGCAATAAACTGACCTGGACAGCCACACCGTCAGGTAGTCTTGCTTCTGCAACCAAGGCAGATTCTGTAAAGAAAAAAGATGCAGCCAAACTGGGTGAAGTAACTTATCCATTCACACCTTATGGCTGGTCTGAAGCACCAAAACAGGAAGCTATCCTCTTCAAAAATGCAACAGTCTGGACCAATGAGCAAGAAGGCAAGCTGGAAGGTGCAGACGTTTTGATAAGAGATGGAAAGATTGTTCAGGTGGGTAAAGGCCTGCAGGATGCATCTGCCAAAGTTATTGATGCAACGGGTAAACACCTCTCTGCGGGTATCATCGACGAACACTCTCATATCGCTGCAGCATCTATCAATGAGGGCGGACAATCCGTTACTTCAGAAGTTAGAATAACAGATAACCTGAACCCAGATGACATCAATATATACCGCCAGCTGAGCGGTGGCGTAACGTCTTCCCACATCCTGCATGGTAGTGCAAACACCATCGGTGGTCAGACCCAACTGATCAAACTCCGCTGGGGTGCCAATGATGACAAACTCAAATTCGAAGGATCAGACGGCTTCATCAAATTTGCATTGGGTGAAAACGTAAAACGCTCTTCATCTTCGCAAGGCAATCAGCGATTCCCTGATACCCGTATGGGTGTTGAACAGGTTCTGGCTGACGCATTCAACAGGGCAAAGGATTATGAAGCTGCTCTCAAAGTAGCAGCGGCACCTGCAACCACAACCGTTAAAGGGAAAAAGACATCAGCACCTGCTGTTGATCCTTACAGCACTGTGCGCCGTGATCTGGAGCTGGAGGCACTGGTTGAAATTCTGAATAAAAAACGTTTCATCACCTGCCATTCCTATGTTCAAAGCGAGATCACTTCGGCACTCAGGGTAGGCGACAAATATGGCTTTACTATCAATACATTCACCCATATCCTGGAAGGTTACAAGGTAGCGGATAAGATGAAAGCACATGGTGCAGCGGCATCAACATTCTCAGACTGGTGGAACTACAAAATGGAAGTTGTGGATGCAATCCCATATAACGCAACCATCATGTCTAAAGTTGGTGTAAATGTGGCGATCAATTCTGATGATGCTGAAATGGCCCGCCGCCTGAACCAGGAAGCAGCCAAAAGTATCAAATGGGGTGGCATGTCTGAAGAGGATGCACTGAAGATGGTCACACTCAATCCAGCCAAAATGCTTCATGTGGATAGCCGCGTTGGCAGCATCAAAGCAGGCAAAGATGCAGATCTGGTGCTCTGGAGTGACAACCCCCTGAGTATCTATGCCCGTGCCGAAAAGACCATTGTAGATGGTGTTGTATATTTTGACAGGGAAAAGGATGCAGAACTGCGTAAAAAGCAAACAGCTGAAAGAAATAGGCTGATTCAGAAAATGAATGGTGAAAAAAGGTCAGGTGGTCCGGTATCACCACCCACTCCAAGCTATTCCATATTGCTGAATTGTGGTGATCACGATCACAGCCATGGTCTGCTTACAATTGAACAGGATTAATCAGTATCAAAAATCAGAATATGAAAAAGTCATTTATATACCTTCTTTCCTGCCTTGCAATTGGTACAACCTTGCAGGCACAGGAATCAGTTTATCCCGCCAAGAAACAGGATGGTCCGGTTTACATTATTAATGGGACGGTGCATGTTGGTAACGGCCAGGTGCTGAACAACACTTCCATCGAAATTAAAGATGGAAAAATAACTGCCATCGGCGCTAATATCACTCCTGCTGCAGGTTCCACTGTTGCCGATGCAAAAGGGAAACATGTCTATCCGGGCTTGATCCTTGCCAATTCTAACCTCGGACTGGTGGAAGTAAGCAGCGTTCGTGCAACAGCAGATGCCGTTGAAATCGGAGAATACAATCCTTCCGTGCGTTCAATCGTTGCCTACAACACAGATTCCAAAGTGATCAATACCCTGAAGGCCAATGGCATAACCCATGCCAGTATCGTTCCACAGGGAGGTACCATCAGCGGTTCTTCTTCAATTGTTCAGCTTGATGCCTGGAACTGGGAAGATGCAACCTATGCAGGAGATAACGGCATTCACCTCAACCTGCCAAGCCTGTACAACAGACCCAATCCTTATGCAGCATTCATGGGCATGCGTGAACCACAAGGCGATCCGGTAAAGCGTGGACTGGATCAGATAGAGGAAATCAAGCAGTTTCTGCGTGCAGCCAAAGCCTATGCTGCAGAAGCATCTCACTCCGCTACCAACCTCAAGTTTGAAGCCGTACAGGGGCTCTTCTCTAAAAAACAGAAGCTTTTCATCCACTGTGATGTAGTGCGTGAAATTCTGGCGGCAATCGATTTCAAAACAGAATTCGGATTCGATATCGTGCTCGTTGGCGCATCAGAAAGTGTTCAGGTGGCCGACCTGCTGAAACAAAATGGTATTCCTGTTATCCTCAGTCAGATGCATGCCCTGCCTACATTGGCCGATGATGGCGTAGACCTGCCTTACCAAACACCTGCCTTGCTGCAAAAAGCCGGCGTATTGTTCGCGATCAATGATGAAGATGGTCAGCACCGCGGAAAGAACCTACCCTTCAATGCGGGAACTGCTGTTGCCTATGGCTTAACCAAAGAACAGGCACTTTCAGCCATTACACTGAATGCTGCTAAAATTCTGGGTATTGCAGACAAAACAGGTTCATTAGAAACCGGCAAGGATGCCAATGTTGTTATCAGTGAAGGAGATATCCTGGATATGCGTTCAAGCCATATCACACTGGTGATGATTGGTGGAAGGATTGTAAGCCTGACAGATAAGCACAAGCAGTTGTATGACCGTTATGTCTACAAATATGGATTGAAATAGTTAGTTGAGCGAAATAAGTTGAGAGTTTGGAAATAATTTTCAAACTCTCAACTTATTTAACCTGTCTTATGAGGTTCAACTTTAATATCCCCTGACGTCTCGTTTTTCCATGAAGTTGATGAAAGCCCTGTTAACAACCTTGTTACCGCCCGGTGTGGGATAATTTCCGGTAAAATACCAGTCGCCCTTGTTTCCGGGACAGGCGTCATGAAGGTCCTCGATGGTTTGGTAAATCACCTCAACTGGGACCTTTACTTCTTTAGGGGTAATCAGTTCAGCAATCTTGGCAGAAATCTCCTGGGGAGTAAATCCGGCATAAACAAGCCGTACAACATTTTCTGTGTGGAGCTGACCAGCCTCTTCCAGGCTTTTACAGCGTGTATATAATTCATCGAGCAAGCCAAGCTGATTTCTGTCCTGCAAGAGTGCAAGTGCGGCTTTGAAAGCAATGAAATCACCAATCTTGCTCATGTCAATGCCATAGCAATCAGGATACCTGATCTGAGGTGCGGAAGAAATAATGATTATTTTTTTCGGATCAAGCCGAGACAACATCCTCACTATACTTTCTTTCAGGGTTGTACCCCTCACAATAGAATCATCAATCATTACAAGCGTATCCACGCCTTTCTGAACAGTTCCATAGGTAATGTCATACACATGTTGAACCATTTCAGACCGGTTGGCATCCTCAGTAATGAAGGTCCGCATCTTAACGTCTTTGATAGCTACCTTTTCTACCCGGATTTTACGGTTGATCATCTCCTCCAGCTTCTCCGGATCAATTTCATTACCCCAGGCTGATATACGCTGGAATTTTATTTGATTGAGGTAATCCTCCATCCCTTTGAGCAGGCCGTAAAAGGCAACTTCAGCTGTATTGGGAATGAATGAGAATATGGTGTGCTTTAAATCATTATTTATCGCCTTCAACACATTGGTACTTAACCTATAACCCAATCCGATGCGTTCCCTGTAAATCTTTTCATCGCTGCCTCTTGAAAAATATATCCTTTCAAAGCTGCATGCCTTTCGCTCTTTGGGTTCCAGCACCTGTTCAATAGACCAGCTGCCATCACTTTTAACAATCAATGCCTGACCGGGCATCAATTCCTTTACGTCGTGTTCACCTACATGAAAAGTTGTTCTGATGGCAGCTCGCTCTGAAGCCGCAACAATAACATCTTCACTGATATAATAATAGGAGGGACGAATACCATGTGCATCTCTTACAACAAAGGCGTCGCCATTACCGATCAAGCCACTCACATTGTAACCACCGTCGAACTGGCTGAAAGCCTGCCGCAGTACTTCCGCCACAGACATGTTACCCGGATTCGATTCATCGGCCTTCACAATGAAGTGATGAACAACTTCCATCATTGCAGCCAGGTCACTTTGTTTTTGAAATTCACCCGGATCAATATTTACCAGTTTGAATAACTCTTCTGTATTGACCAGGTTAAAGTTTCCTGCCAAGGCCAGGTTTCTGGCCGGAATGATATCTTTCTTGATGAATGGGTGACAGAATTCTGCATTGTTTTTACCCTGTGTGCCATAACGCAGATGTCCTAGCAACAGCTCACCCATAAAATTGAGATGACCTTTCATGAGTCCCGGATGTTTCCTGATTTCAGGCTGATAACGCTCCAGTTCATTGATCTCCTTGCCTACCTGTGCAAAAATATCGGCTATTGCTTGAGGGGCAACACTTCTGAGGCGCTGCATGAACGGATATCCAGGTTCTGCATGCAATTTAACGGCAGCAATACCGGCGCCGTCCTGACCACGGTTGTGCTGCTTCTCCATCAGCAGGTAGAGTTTATTCAGTCCGTAAAGGGCTGTTCCATATTGCTGCTGATAGTGGGAAAATGGCTTTAACAACCTGATGAATGCGAGGCCGCATTCATGTTTTATGGGATCACTCATAGCATCTACTTGCTTACGTAATTCGGGAAGGCAGTCCTTAAAGATTCACACTGCTGATAGTCCTTATCTACCATTACATAATAGGTTGGCAACTTGCCCTGAAACCACTTTTCTACAGTGCGCTCCTTTTTCTCAGCCAGTGCCCTTTGTGCAACGCGGTCATAATCGTCACGGAGATTTTCCCTGTGAGGTTCTGTTCTGTTTTGCAAAAAAACTATTCTTACAGCCTGCTTTTCCTGTTCGTCCTTATAAACCATAGGAGCTGAAAACTCACCAACTTTGATTTTGTCGAGATAGGGAATAAGATTTTTATCGAGTTCATCGATGGTGACAAAGTTTCCTCCCTGTCCGCTCATGATTCCACCGGTAAATTTACTGTTCTGATCATCACTGAATTTATCAACGGCTTCACCAAAAGACAATGCCCCTTCCACCAATTTGGTTCGTACAGAGTCAAGTTTGTTTTTTGCAACATCAATATCCTCATCCAAAATTTGTGGAACACGAAGAATATGTCTGATGACAGCATCATCGCCATTTCTGCTTACCATCTGAATGATGTGGTATCCGAATTTGGATTTGATTATGGGAGAAATCTGTCCTTCCTTAAGCCTGAAAGCAGCATTCTTAAAGTCCGGATCCCAATCCTTTTGTGCTTTGTTGATTTCATAGCGACCGCCATTCTGCTTACTGCCAGGATCTTCTGAGTACAGCCTCGCCATGGTTTCAAAAGTCTTCATCCCAGACTCAATCTGTCTGCGGTAATCAGCCAACTCATCCTGCGCAAATTTCTCCAACTCACGACCAGGTTTTGGGTGCATTACTATTTGCCCGATGACCAGTTCAGTCTCATAAAAAGGAAGACTGTCTTTGGGTATTCTGCTGTGGTAATCCTTCACCTCGTTGGGTGTAATCTTAACATATTCAACAATTTTCTCACGCATGGATTTAGCCAGTCTGCCTTCACGGATAGACTTCCTGAAATCCTCTTTTACCTGGTATATTGTTCTTCCGGCAATCTGCTCAAACGCTTCCTTACCGCCATACTGCATGATAAAATAACGGATCCGCTGATCAAGCTCGGCTTCAACTTCTTCATCTGAAACAGGCAATGAATCTTTTTCAGCCTGCAGGATTAGGGCCTTATCCTGCATCATCCTTTCCAGGATGAAACAATCTGCATTCTCAGGCACTTCACTGCCTCCGCGCTTCATATCATCGATATAGTTTACCAGATCACTGCGAAGCACAATTTTATCACCTACTATGGCTACAATTTTATCTGCAAGCAACCTTGCAGATTGCGCAGTTGCAACCTGTGCAACTGTTAGCATGAAAGCAAAAAACAGTAATTTTTTCATAAACATATTCAAGTGCACAATTTAACACCATTAAGGTTAATGAATAGTTATACCTCAGCTCTAAACTCCTGCCTTCGGCAGGCAGGCTCAACGCTACAATGTCCGCTTCACTTCAGTTTCCTCGAAGGCTTCAATCACATCACCCACCCGGATATCACTGTAATTCTTAACGGTAAGTCCGCATTCCATACCTGCACTCACATCCTTGGCGTCATCCTTGTAACGTTTCAGGCTGCCCAGCTCTGCACTTTGTCCCTCACCTCTTGGATACTCCACAATACCATCACGGATAACCCTGATTTTGCTGTTCCGGCTGATTTTACCATCACGCACATAACAACCTGCAACGGTAGCTTTGTCGAACTTGTATACTTCCCTGATCTCCACATTGGCCACGATTTTCTCTTCCACTTTTGGTTCGAGTAATCCTTCCATCGCACTCTTAATTTCTTCGATGGCATTGTAGATGATGGAGTAAAGT
>CANHUF010000035.1 GCA_947463715.1 Sphingobacteriales bacterium | reverse complement strand
TCGATGCCCACATGGTAATACTGGAGTGTTTGATACTGAGAATTGTATGTCCGATTTGCGTTGGCATCATGGAAACCCCAAACGACGGGTGATGCTGAAACATTTTCTATGAGTCCCATCCCACCATCTGACCCTACCAAAAGTCTGTTAGGGTTTGTTGGGTCAAAAACAAGAGTATGAATATCGGCATGACTTGTTCCCAGTTGATCTGTATAGGTTGTGGAACTGATACCTCCAATAAATGAAGTAGCAGCTGTTGATCCAAACCCATCTGTTGATTTGAACAGGTTGACACCCCCGGCAAGTACCAGGTTGGGATTGGTGGGGTGTACGGCCAGTGCCATATTGTATCCGCCCTGCAGTTCCATGTATTTGATGGTGGGTGTAGTACTACCCTCTGCTGTTCGGCTGGCATTAAGGTTTTTGCCATGACTGCTCCATGTGAAAGGTGTTGTGCCCATATTGCATCTGAACAGATCAGCCTCTGATTTGCTGTCCGTTGCGAAGTCAGCATTTTCTACCATCACATACAGCAGATTCTGGTTGGACGGAGACAGTGCCATAACAATCCTGCCCCAGCCTGAAACATATTCTCCTGCAACAGTTGCGTTATCAAATCCCCTCCATCCGGCAACTGAATCTGCAGCATCCTTGACGCCTCCGGCTATGCGAGTGAATGAACCGGCGTTACCGGTAGCGGATGAAAATACACCCGCCAAATTTCTGTCAGCATTCCTTCCACTCATGGCAACATAGATTCTTGATCCGTTGTTGTTTATCAGAATATCTGCTATGCCTCCAGTTGCTGTAGCAGGCACAGTACTTCCAAAAACTTCTGTCCAGCTGCCCCCACCGTCACTTGACCTGAAAATCCTGCGGTGAACAGCAGCATAAACATCACCATTTGTGGGGTGTACTGCAACTTTATGCACAAAACTCCACGGTGAGGAAAATGTTACGATATCTGCAACGTTGGTTGAAGTGATTTTGCTCCAGGTGGCGCCGTTGTCTAAGGATTTAAACATGCCCTCCCCGTAAATAAAGGTATTGGGATAGCCAACAGAAGCACCTATCGGCTCTCCGGTGCCGGCATACCAGGTATCCGGACTGCTGGGGTCCTGTGCAATGCTGGATACACTCCTGATTTGGTTGGCGGGGTGGACAAATTTCCAGGTTTTACCTCCATCTATACTGCGGTACAATCCACCTGTTACACCTCCCGCGATAATAACTTGGTTGGTGGTGCCATTGAATCTCCTGTCATAAGCTATTGCACGTGTACGACCTCCATTCTGGGTTGGTCCAACGGCTGCGTAAGTATTATTCACCTGGGCACTGTAGAAAATGCCGTTTTGCTTGATTGGTAAAGCGCGCATCTGTGCCAACTCTCGTGCCCTGATTCCTTCCGGGATTTGTCCGGTTTTGGGATCACGGGTCAGCAGCCACTCGTATTGAGAACGCTTGCGGGAGTTTTCAGCCTCCATTTTACTGTCTTCTTGTCCTTCCTCCTCATCAACCAGGATTTTGAAGTTCATCTTTTGTTTTCCTGCAGGGGTATCATTTCTGGAAATAATCCATGTTGCCATAACTGCAGTAATGGCGATTAGGGGTACGAGTACTTTTTTTGTTACCATTGGCTTATTTATCAATATGAGCAATTTAACCAATTTTTCATGGTCTTGGTTTAAAAATTGTGTCAAAATGCTTTGACGGTATTTTCTTGCCTTTGTTTAACCGTATCTTTGCAGCACTGGTGAAGGCATGAATCTGGAGCATCTGTTGGATAGTTACGTACAATCTCCCCGCATAACGGCTATAGCGGCAGACCTCGTTGTGCCCGGTCCGGGTAAAATTCTTGTTAAGCATCTCTCCGGGTCCTTTGCAGCTGTAGTTTTTTCCTCACTTTATCTCAGACAGGAGTTAAACGCCAGCAATCACCTGATTATTTTGGAAGACGCAGAGGAAGCTGCATATTTCCACAATGACCTGGAGCAGCTCATCCAGCCTATTGATCTTTTTTATTTTCCGTCTTCGTTTAAAACCAACAAGAATTTCAGGACGCAGAGCAGCAGCCATGTCATGTTGCGCACAGAGGCGCTGACCCGTTTTGCGGCACCAGGAAACAGAAAGATCATGGTGACCTATCCTGAGGCACTGATGGAAAAGGTAGCTTCACCTGAAATTTTATCCTCCAATATCATCTCTATCAAGGTAAATGACCGGCTGGAAACGAATTTGCTGATGGAAAGGCTGGTTGGTTATGGGTTTGAGCGAACAGATTTTGTATACGAACCCGGACAGTTTGCCATGCGGGGTGGAATATTTGATATTTACTCTTTTGCCAATGAAAAGCCCTACAGGATTGAATTGTTTGGCGAGGAGGTTGACTCTATCCGTATTTTCGATCCTGAAAGTCAGTTAAGTGAGCGAAAACTGCTACAGGTTAATATCATCCCCAATGCAGATGCTACGGAATCTGCAGCAGAGAAAATTGACCTGATGACGCTCATGCCTGCCAACACCATAGTTTATACCAGTAATTGGCAGCTGTTAATTGACCGTTTCAAAGACCATTATGATCACCTTTTGCTTTTTCTGCAGCAAGCCGACACACATGCAGCTGGAAGGGATGGTGATGAAAGAAATGTTGAAACTTCGGCTGATCAGTTTACTGTTCCTGAAAGTTTTGAGCATGCATTGACACAGAAAAAATGCATCGAGCTTGCTCAGTCAGGCACCATACCTGATCCTGTATCCACACATGTTTTTGATGTGGTGGCACAGCCCACTTTCAACAGACAGTTTGAAATGCTGATAAAGGACCTGAAGCAGCATGAGCAGGCCAAACACCCGATCTATATATTTGCCGAAAATCCCAAACAGCTTGAACGGTTATATTCCATATTTACAGACCTGAAAGCTGAAATCCAGTTCGTGCCTGTTCCACGGGCCATTCACCAGGGATTTATAGACAGGGAAAAAGGTGTTGTTGTTTATACAGACCATCAGATTTTTCAGCGGTATCATAAGTACAAAATCAAGCAGGCTTACAACAAGAGCAAGGCTATAACAATACGTGCGCTGAAAGAGCTTCAGCCAGGTGATTTTGTTGTGCATGTGGATCACGGCGTGGGTGTTTTCAGTGGTTTGCAGAAAGTTCAGGTAGGTGGACAAACACAGGAGGCGGTTAGGATTATTTACCGTGATAATGACATCCTGTATGTAAACATCAATTCACTCCATAAAATTGCCAAATATACAGGCAAGGAAGGGCATGTTCCCAAAGTGAATAAGCTGGGAAGCGATGCCTGGGTAAAACTCAAGGAGAAAACAAAAGGCAGGGTTAAAGAGATTGCATTTGACCTGATCAAACTCTATGCAGAGCGAAAAGCCCAGCAAGGATTTGCACATAGTGCTGATAATTACATGCAGGTAGAGCTGGAAGCATCCTTCATGTATGAAGATACACCCGATCAGGGTAAGGCCATTGCTGATGTCAAGAAGGATATGGAACAGGCATCACCGATGGACAGACTGGTTTGCGGAGATGTTGGATTTGGTAAAACTGAAGTGGCCATCAGGGCTGCTTTCAAGACCTGTTTGGATGGGCGTCAGGCAGCAGTGCTTGTGCCAACTACCATTCTTGCCCATCAGCATTTCAAAACATTCAGTGAGCGACTAAAGGACTTTCCGGTAACAGTAGATTTTATAAACCGCTTCAAATCAGCCAAAGAGAAAAAGGAAACGCTTAAAAAGGTAGAGGAAGGGAAAGTGGATATTATCGTTGGCACGCATGCCCTGCTGGCCAAGGATATCAAATTCAAAGACCTTGGATTGCTGGTTATCGACGAAGAGCAGAAATTTGGGGTGGCACACAAGGAGAAAATCAAAACATTCAAAACCAATGTAGATTGTCTCACCCTTACTGCAACCCCTATTCCCAGGACCCTGCAATTCAGCCTCATGGGGGCCAGGGACCTTAGTATCATCAACACCCCACCTCCAAACAGGCAGCCTATTCAGACTGAGGTGATGGTGTTCAATGAAGACTTTATCAGGGATGCCATTTACTTTGAGACAGAACGGGGCGGTCAGATTTTCTTCATCCATAACCGGGTTAACGGACTTCCTGAAATGGCTGCGATCATCAGGCGGCTATGCCCGGATGTTAGTGTTGGATTTGCACATGGCCAGCTAGAGGGGCATGAACTTGAAGAACGGATCTTTGATTTTATTCATCGCAAGTATGATGTTTTGGTGTGCACGAATATTGTAGAAAGTGGTGTGGATATTCCCAATGTAAATACAATCATCATCAACAATGCACACCAGTTCGGGCTGAGTGACTTACATCAGCTGCGAGGCAGGGTAGGGCGGGGAAATAAAAAAGCATTTTGTTACCTCATGGCACCGCCTATCAGCACCCTGCCTTCAGACTCGAGGAAAAGGTTGCAGACACTGGAGCAGCATGCTGAGCTAGGCAGTGGTTTTCAGATTGCCATGCGTGATCTTGACATACGCGGTGCAGGCAATATGCTGGGTGGCGAGCAGAGCGGTTTCATGATTGAAATTGGTTTTGAAATGTATCAGAAAATCCTGGATGAGGCTATCCGTGAATTGAAACGTACTTCCTTCAGGGATGTATTTAAGGAAGAGATCAGCAGGCAGGATGATTATGTACAGGATTGTACCATTGATACAGATCTTGAAATCCTGATTCCTGATCAATATGTTGATCAGATTGCAGAGCGTTTACTGTTGTATACCAGGCTTGATAATTGCCGTGATGAAGAAGAATTAAAACGTTTTCACTCGGAGATGATTGACAGATTCGGACCAATGCCAGATTGTGTTGAAGATTTGTTTACAACTGTACGATGCAGGAGAATGGCTGTTGAAATGGGATTTGAACGTTTAACACTCAAGCAACAGACATTCAGGTGTTATTTTGTAAATAACCCGGACTCGCCATATTTTACATCAGATACTTTTAATGCCATTCTGTTTCATCTTCAACACCGAACCAATAAAAGTCACCTCAAGCAGGTTGGGAAAAATTTCATGCTGATAACAGAGCATGTTTCGGGTATGGAACAGGTGTATAATATCCTCGCAGCCATTCAAAATACAATCTGGGAAGAAAAAGAAAAGGGAGTTTTATAACTCCCTGATCCATATGTTCCTGAAACTTACCAGATCACCATGATCTTGCAGGATCAAAGGTTCTTTCATGCTGTGGGGCTTGTATTCAGGTATGCCAATATATTCAGAACCTCCCCAGAGAGCTGCATTATTCTGAACCAGCACGCCATTGTGAATAACTGTTATTCTGGCTTGAGATTGTAATTTACCGTCAGCTGCGAACCTTGGAGCTATAAAAATTACATCGTATGTCTGCCACTCTCCGGGTTTTCTGCTGGCATTTGCCAGAGGGATGAGCTGTTTGTAAATGCTCGCAGCCTGACCGTTTGAGTAGGTTTTGTTTTCATAGCTGTCCAGTACCTGTAATTCATACTTGCCCATCAGGAAAATGCCACTATTCCCACGTCCCTGACCTTCACCTTTAACAACTGAAGGCGTTCTCCATTCTATGTGCAGCTGGCAGTCGCCAAAGCCCTGTTTGGTTGAGATTGTTCCCGACCTTGGTTTAACTGTCATGGCACCATTATCGAGTGTCCACTCAACTGCTTTTCCTCCTTGTCCTATCCATGATGAAAAATCCTTACCGTTGAATAAAACAATGGCGTCAGAAGGGGCGTCCTGTGCAGTAGCACCTGGTTTTACAATGGTAGGCACGGGATCCCATAATTCTGAAAGTTTCGGGTCACCGGTGCGTCCCTGGGAGCATGCAACTGAAATACTGGATGCAGATAAAGCAAGCAAAAAGAACTTTTTCATATCCTGTCTGTTGGTTTGTTGAATTGTTTATGATTCAATTTACGAAAATTATCGTCTTGTCATTGAAACGGATAATTTTTATATTTGAATAAATCCTTCTATATGGTTTCAAAAATCACTGAGGGCATCAAAGTTATTGTTGAGCAATTCTACCAGCCTGATTATTCGAATCCGGTGCAGCAGGAGTATATGTTTGCTTATCGGGTTACCATTGAGAATAACAACAGTTTCCCGGTTCAGCTGCTGAGAAGACACTGGTTTATTCAGGACAGTAACACTGAGCAACGTGAAGTGGAAGGGGAAGGTGTGATAGGTGTTCAGCCTGTCATTGCGCCACAATCACAGTATCAATATATTTCAGGTTGTAACCTGAAGTCTGAAATCGGACAAATGTTTGGTACATATCTGATGGTGAATGTACATAGCAGGGAGCAGTTTTCTGTTAAAATACCTGTTTTCCAGATGGAGGCTCCATTTAAAAGAAATTGACCTTTCTATTGCAGCATGATGTAACTTTACATGTCTTCAAAAAGAAAAGGCACTGAAAAATGGGGTACAAAGTAACTTTCAACAACAAAAACAAGGTATTCTTCAACGCACTGAAAGCTGAGGTAGATGCCTATTTTGAGCGCAATAATCTTCAAAAAACAGGTAATTGGAGGCTTTATGGTAAGACCATGATTCTTATCCCTGGAGCCATTGGTATTTATACGGCACTGATGATGCTGGATATGCACTGGGCGCTCTCATCTTTCCTGTGGTTTATATTTGGATTAAACATGGCTGCCATTGGATTCAATGTGATGCATGATGCCTGTCATGGAAGCTTCTCAACCAAAAGCTGGGTAAATGAGATATTCGGTCTCACCAATAATTTCCTTGGCGGTAACGCATTCATGTGGAAACTGAAGCATAATATCATCCACCATACCTACACGAATGTGGATGGCGTGGATGATGATATCAACAACATGCCTTTCATGCGTCAGTGCAGTTCACAACCCTGGAAGCCAATGCATAAATTTCAGAGTGCGTACATGTTTATCCTTTACGGATTTACATCCCTGTTTATGTTTTTTATGGATTATATCAAGTATTTCTCAAAGAAGATATATACTACCCCTTTGAAAAAAATGACTCTTTCGGATCATGTTATTTTCTGGGGAGGTAAATTGTTTTTTATAGCTTTTTATATTGTGTTGCCGATAATGGTACTTGGCTGGCAGGGCTGGCTGGTTGGATTTGTAATCAGTCAGGGTACACTCGGATTAACGCTTGCACTTGTGTTTCAGCTGGCACATGTTGTGGAGCATGCTGAGTTTGAAACAGCCGGTGTTGATCCTGTAAAAATTGAAAACGAATGGGCGATACATCAGGTCAAAACAACAGCAAACTTTGCTTTTTCAAATAAGCTGGTAACCTGGTTTGTGGGCGGCTTGAACTACCAGATTGAGCATCACCTCTTCCCAAGAATAAGTCATATTCACTATCCAGCCATAAGCAGGATTGTACGTGAAACATGTGAGCAATTCGAACTCAACTACATTTATTTCCCTTCAACAAGGGCAGCAATCGCATCTCATGTTCGCTTTATGCACCAGATGGGGCAGCGGCCTTAATTTACCTGGGTTTATATCCCGAACCTGTTAATATTTTCTGACCATCCAAAGCCAGCAATTCATCAATTGTTGTCTTTGGATTTTTTTTCATGTATGCACGAATAAGTTCTCTGCCGGTAAAAAGGGAAATAAAACCTGGTGAACCCAGTCCGAACTCCGGCGTTGATGGTCCGTCATTCAGGAATGAACGTGTTTTCAGCAGGTCTGTTTCAAAAAGAAGATTGTTTTCAGTAAAGTAATTCCAGATAAATCCTTCCGACTCCTTGCATCCCTTGAGCTGTGCTTCGGTATAGCCCAATTTCAATGTTTCTTCTGTGTCAGGCAGGATAAGGTCTAAGAGGTACATACGTTTTCCATGATCAGCAATGATATCGATCATTTTTGCTCCTGGTTGCAATGATGGATGAATGTCATCAATGATCGTTTTAATACTGTTGACAACAATATAATCTGTTGTGAACCTTTGTGAAATATATTCAGGGTACAGCTCCTGACCAGCCTGACTTTTATAGACCAACGAGCTACTTCCCAAGTGGAGTTGTAACCCCGCGCAAATGGCAGTATTCGTGATGATTTCACCGGATCCGCCAGTTGCTCCATAGGCAAAGGCATCTATCGGACCCACAAATGTGATGAACTGCTCTGGCAGTTTGTATTTTGGGAAGTAATAGTTAACGTAACGGAATGCCATTTTTACATCCTGCGTAGCTTTTTCCACTTCTTTGTCCAATATCACAGTGGAATCATAAATGGGTTTGTATTCCCTGATAAACTGTTTAATCAGCATGTTCCATTTAGCAGTATCAACACCGTTAAGTCCCAGTAGCCTGCCTGTAAAATCCATGAGAAAATTATGGTATTCAGAAGATCGGAGTGCTTCGAAACCCTGATCGAGATTATTGGTGTCCAATGAGAAAAACTCCTTCTCAAACCGTTTCACATCAAGTTTGATGTTTATACCGGAAACATCGGGTTTATCAGGACCTTCCTTGCACGAATTGCAGATTATAACCGTACTTAAAAATGCAATGAAAAATTTTGCTGATATTCCGCGTTTCATATTGATTTTATTGGACTTCAAATTTAAAACAAAGCTGCCTATACCCGGAATTACATTTTGTTTTTCATTAAGTTTCATCTTTATTCCCCAATTTTGTTGCATGAAGGTCCTCATTGCGCAGCAGAATTATCACATTGGAAATTTCGAGTCTAACAAGGCAAAGATGCTGGATGCTATTGCAAAAGCAAAAGACCAGGGTGCAGATCTCGTTGTTTTTTCAGAGCTTTCTGTCTGCGGTTATCCCCCGAGAGACCTGCTGGAGTTCACGGATTTTATTGAGCAATGTGAGAAAACCGTTCATGAGCTAGCAGCTGCTGCAGATAATCTGGGCGTTATTGTTGGGAGTCCGGTCAGGAATCCTGATGCAGCAGGTAAAGACCTTTTAAACGCCGCATTGCTGCTTTATCAGGGGGAGGTTTACGGACAGGCTTTCAAGACCCTGCTTCCCAACTACGATGTCTTTGATGAATACCGTTACTTCGAGCCTGCCAGTAACTGGAGGGTTATCCAATTCAGGGGAATAAAAATTGCACTGACGATTTGTGAAGATATCTGGAACCTGGGAGACAATCCGTTATACCGGATATGCCCAATGGATCAGCTAATTCAGCAGGGGCCAGACCTTATGATAAATATTTCCGCTTCACCTTTTGATTATGATCACGATAAGGACCGGGCAGAGGTGGTAAGGCGGAATGTAGAGAAATACAAAGTCCCCATGATTTATTGTAATGCTGTGGGTGCTCAGACCGAAATTGTTTTTGATGGCGGCAGCATGGCTTGTAATGTGAATGGGGAAATCACCAATACACTTGGTTTTTTTAAAGAGGATTACAGCCTTGTTGATGTTGACGAATTGATTAGGCCTTCTTTCCCGAAGGGCAAAGCAGATTATCTGCTGCTCAATGAAGAGATGCGCGTGACAAGGGCAAATGACCCCAACAGTATTATGCAGTACCTGACTGGAGAATCCAATATGGCGCAAATAAAGGAGGCTCTGAAGCTGGGTATCTCTGATTATTTTTCCAAGATGGGTTTTAAAAAAGCCATTCTTGGAAGCAGCGGCGGTATAGATTCAGCTGTTGTGTTAACACTTGCGGTAGAGGCGCTGGGTAAGGAAAATGTAACGGCATTGCTGATGCCATCAGGTTTTTCGAGTAGTCATTCTGTTGACGATGCAGTAAAGCTCAGTGAGCATCTTGGGAATCCATATCATATCATCCCCATTGAAGCGGTTTATGATACTTTTTTAAATACACTTTCTCCACTTTTTGAGGGAACTTCATTCGGACTGGCTGAAGAAAATTTGCAGAGCAGAAGCAGGGGTAATATCCTCATGTCTGTGGCCAATAAATTTGGACATGTGTTGCTCAATACATCCAATAAAAGTGAGCTTGCTACAGGGTATGGAACGCTATATGGAGATATGGCTGGCGGACTGAGTATATTGGGTGATTTATACAAAACACAGGTATTTGCTTTAGCCAGGTTTTTAAATCTGAATGGAGAGCTTATACCGGGTAATATCCTTACAAAAGCACCTTCTGCCGAGCTCAGGCCGAATCAAAAGGATAGTGACAGCCTGCCTGATTATGAACTGCTGGACAGGATTCTTTATCTCTACATTGAACGCAGGATGGGGCCGGCTCAAATTATTGAACTTGGTGCTGATGCTGCACTCGTAAACCGGGTCTTAAAAATGGTCAATGTCAATGAATACAAGCGAAACCAGTTCTGTCCGGTTATAAGGGTGAGTACCAAATCTTTTGGTACAGGCAGGAGAATCCCCATCGTGGCAAAATACCTGTCATGAAAGGAGTAATATATAAATCGACCGGAAGCTGGTATGTGGTTAAATCGGAGGACGGACACTTCTACAATGCCAGGTTGAAAGGCCGGTTTAAAATCGATGGTATCCGGTCTACCAATCCCATTGCTGTAGGTGATGAAGTGGCCTTTGAGATGGAGGATGAAGCAGAAAACCGGGTGATGATTCATGAGCTTTTCCCCAGGAGGAATTATGTGAACAGGGTATCGCCGGCAAACAGAAGGCTACATCACATCATAGCCTCCAACCTTGATCAGTCGCTACTGGTTGCTACACTCCGTGATCCCAGGACTTCAGTTGGATTTATAGACAGGTTTCTGGTCACCTGTGAAGCCTTTCATATTCCTGCGGTCATAGCATTCAATAAAGCGGATATTTATGATGAAGCAGATATGGTGTTGTTTGCAGACAGGAAAAACATGTATGAAACAATAGGTTACACTGTTTTGCTAACTTCAATAAAACAGTTTGAAAGTCTGGGTACTTTAAAAGCGGTATTACAAGATAGTGTGACCCTGATAAGCGGACATTCGGGTGTAGGCAAGTCGAGTTTAATCAATGAAATACTAGAAGATGCCAATATCCGAACCAGTGAGGTCAGTAACTGGAGTGGGAAAGGCATGCATACCACTACTTTCGCAGAGATGTATGACTTGCCCGGTGGAGGCAGACTTATTGATACACCCGGTATGCGGGAATTTGACATTGCTGATATTGAAAAAACTGAGTTATCTCATTATTTTCCTGAAATGAGGGCCTTGCTGAATGACTGCCAGTTCAACAACTGTATGCACTTCAATGAGCCGGGTTGTGCCATTAAAAATGCTGTAGTGCAAGGAAAAATTCATGAAGAAAGGTATGTCAGCTACTGTTCAATTTTAGACAGTATCAGGGGAAAGGTCTGGTGAAAATTATTTGAACCAGCTGCTGTAAAGTGTGTAATTGTTGGCAATCCTTTCAATTTCCCCGCTTACTTTTTCCGGTGAAATATCTTTTACTTTTTTGGCGGGTACTCCTGCATATATAGACCCCGGAGGAATTACCGTTCCTTCGAGCACAACAGCACCGGCTGCAACAATTGAGTTACTGCCAACTACTGCCCTGTCCATTACAATTGCACCCATACCAATCAGCACATTATCTTCCACTGTACAGCCATGAACAATCGCTGAATGACCAATGCTAACATTGTTGCCAATAGTTGTTGCGTGTTTCTCATAAGTACAATGGATAACGGCATTGTCCTGTATATTTACTTTATCACCCATACGAATGGCATTCACATCACCCCGAACAACGGCATTAAACCAGATACTGCAGGATGAGCCCATTACTACGTTTCCTACGATAGTAGCGTTAGGAGCAATGAATGCATCATCAGGAATAGTTGGATGGACGCCTTTAACCGGGAGAATGACGGGCATATTTTTTTCATGAAGTTATTGCATAAAGCGGAACTTTGCAGTGATGAATCAGCGTGAACTTTTTTTGAGACATGTTGCCCAGACTTCTGAAGCACCGCTTGCTTTGGAAATTGTAAAGGCATCAGGTTGTATGATGTGGGATAAAGCAGGAAAGGGATACCTTGACCTGATCAGTGGCATCAGTGTGTGCAATGTGGGTCATGGTAATCCGATGGTGATTGAAGCGGTCAAAAAGCAATCAGAACAATACATGCACCTGATGGTTTACGGAGAATTGATTTCCTCTCCACAGGTGCAGTATGCAGCCAGGATGGCATCATATTTACCTGAGAACTTACAATCTGTTTATTTTACTAATTCCGGCACTGAAGCCACAGAAGGAGCTATGAAGCTCGCAAAACGGCTGACTGGGCGAACAAAAATGGTTGGATTCAAGGACTCCTATCATGGATCCACCCAGGGTGCATTGAGTGTCATGGGCGATGAATACTGGCGGAATGCATTCAGACCATTATTACCAGGTGTGGTTCATCTGGAACACAATAATGGCAGAGAACTTGAGAAAATCGACAGAGATACAGCCTGTGTGATAGCTGAGCCCATTCAAGCAGAGCGTGGGGTGAAAGTGCCTTCAACTGAATGGATGAAGGCACTCAGAGAGCGGTGTGATGAAACAGGGGCCTTGCTCATACTTGATGAGATACAAACAGGGATGGGCAGAACTGGAACCTTATTTGCCTTTGAGCAGTTTGGTATTGTTCCGGATATACTGTTGCTTGGAAAAGCGCTGGGAGGTGGAATGCCGCTTGGGGCATTCATTGCCAGTACTGAAAGGATGAATGCCTTTACGAATAATCCGGTGTTGGGACATATAACCACATTTGGGGGGCATCCGGTTTGCTGCGCAGCTGGATTGGCCGCATTTCAGTTTCTGCTGGATGAAAAGCTGATAAACGGCGTTGCGCAAAAAGCGCAGCTTTTTGCGCAACGTCTGAAGCACCCACTGATTCAGG
>CANHUF010000034.1 GCA_947463715.1 Sphingobacteriales bacterium | reverse complement strand
ATAGATGGAAGAAAAAGCCTGGTTCTCCAGTGTTACCCAATTCGTTTCTACAACTAGTATGTTTTTATCTGCTTTTGATAATTTATAGATGCCCGATTTTGGTCTGTGCCCGCTTGAGTAAATGCCTTTTTCAGGAAATAGTTGCCAGGAAAAAAGAAAGTTATATGCTTCAGTCATATCTCTATAACAAATTTTCAACTGCTTGGTTCTTAACTAATTTGATTGAAATTTCGGTCGTTTTGTATAAATTTGCAGCATGACAATAGAACAACTAAAACTTATGAGAGACCGTCTTTCTGTCTTGAGGAGGTTTCTTTGACGTCGAGAACAGACGATATAAAATAAGCGAGGACAAGCAAAAGTCATTATCTCCGGGATTCTGGGATGACAACAAGCGTGCGACTGAAATTCTCAAAACCATCAAGTTAAACGAATTCTGGTTAAATCTTTTTATTGGCACAGAGGCTGCTGTTGAAGATTTCTCAGTGTTATTTGATTTCTGGAAGGATGGTGAATGCACAGAAGCCGAAGTAAAGGAAGCATACGATAAATCTATTCTTTCCCTTGATGAGGCGGAATTTAAAAGTACCCTCAATAAGCCTGAAGATGAATTGCCTGCTGTGCTGCAGGTAAACAGTGGTGCAGGAGGAACAGAGAGTCAGGATTGGGCTGAAATGCTTGTCAGGATGTACAGAATGTATGGAGATAAGCAAGGTTGGACAGTTACAGAGTTAGACTGGCAGGATGGTGATGGGGCCGGTATCAAATCTGCTGTGCTTCAATTTGACGGACCATTTGCCTATGGCTTTCTGAAAGCCGAAAATGGGGTTCACCGGTTGGTTAGGATTTCACCATTTGATAGTAACGCCAGAAGACATACATCGTTCGCATCTGTATATGTGTACCCCCTGGTGGATGATTCAATCGAAATTGAAGTTAGTCCGGCTGATCTTGACTGGGAATTTTACCGTTCTGGTGGAAAGGGTGGTCAGAACGTAAATAAGGTTGAAACAGCAGTGCGTTTGAAGCATATTCCAAGTGGCATCATAGTGGAGTGTCAGCAAGCCAGAACCCAGGGCGAAAACAGAGAGAAAGCCCTCAAAATGCTGAAGAGTAAACTTTACGAGGAAGAAATAAGGAAGCGCGAGGAATTGAAAAATGCCAACAATGCTTCAAAGAAAAAAATCGAATGGGGTAGCCAGATAAGAAGCTACGTTTTCCATCCTTACAAAATGATTAAAGATCACAGAACAGATTTTGAAGTTGGCAATGTGCAGCCTGTGATGGATGGAGAACTTGATGGATTTATCAAAGCATACCTGATGATGGAACAGGAAAATAAATCAGAATAAAACTACTTACTATGAATATTGGCCATTATAGTTTACCCATGCCCGTTAATGAACCTGTACTGACTTATGTGCCAGGCTCATCAGAAAGATTAAGGTTGAAAGCTGTACTGGCTGAACTAAAGTCTGAAGTGGCAGATATTCCCATGTATATTGGTGATAAAGAGGTTAGGACTGGAAAGACTACTGAGATTCGTCCTCCGCATGAGCATAGTCACATACTTGGGCATTTTCATACCGGGGATGCTAAACACGTTAAAATGGCCATAGAGGCTGCTTTAGAAGCTAAAAGTAGTTGGGAATCCATGCCATGGGAAAGCCGCGCGGCTATTTTTCTAAAGGCAGCAGATTTGATTGCAGGTCGTTATCGCCCTTATATGAATGGTACAACGATGCTGGGACAAAGCAAAACAGTGTATCAGGCTGAAATTGACAGTGCCTGTGAGATCATTGATTTTCTCAGGTTTAACGTACATTTTCTGAGCGAAATCTATAAGCAACAACCCATAAGCGCACCTGGAACCCACAATCGTTTGGAATACAGACCATTGGAAGGCTTTATCTTAGCTGTTACTCCATTTAATTTTACCGCAATTGGTGGTAATCTTCCTGCTTCAGCAGCATTGTGTGGGAATACAGTGGTTTGGAAATGTGCCAATACCCAGGTTTATTCTGCACAAATGTTTATGAGAATTCTCAAAGAAGCTGGACTTCCTGATGGGGTAATTAATCTTGTTTATGTTGATGGCCCTACACTGGGAGATGTATGTTTCAAGCATCCTCAGTTTGCAGGCGTTCATTTCACCGGCTCAACCGGTGTTTTTAATCAAATGTGGAAGACAATTGGAGAAAACATAGGAAAATACAAGTCATATCCAAGGATAGTAGGGGAAACCGGCGGAAAGGATTTTGTAATGGTACATCCTTCAGCCAATCCGGATGTTGTAGCAACCGCCTTGCTGAGAGGTGCTTTCGAGTTTCAGGGCCAGAAATGTTCTGCTGCATCAAGGGCATATATTCCCTCCAATCTTGCAGTAGCTGTCAGAAAAAAGCTGATCGCTGGTATAAAAGGTTTCAGCATGGGAACTGTTGAAGACTTTACCAATTTTATTACAGCCGTCATTGACGAAAAGTCATTCACCAAAATTAAATCGTACATCGATTCCGCCAAACGATCTACTAAGGCAAAGGTTATCGCTGGAGGTCATTGTGATAAATCTGCAGGTTATTTCATCGAACCAACAGTTATTGAAACAACTGATCCCAAGTATGTGACCATGTGTGAGGAGATTTTCGGTCCGGTTCTGACTATGTATGTATACCCCGAAAAAAAGTATTCAGAAACTTTGCAAATACTTGATGAGACTTCTCCATACGCATTAACCGGTGCCATAATTTCAAAGGACAGGGAAGCCATTGATGAAGCCACATCTGTTTTGAAAAATGCAGCCGGAAATTTTTATATCAATGACAAACCAACCGGAGCAGTTGTAGGCCAACAACCTTTCGGGGGTGCAAGAGCTTCCGGAACGAATGACAAGGCAGGGTTTTCAATTAATTTGTACAGGTGGCTGAGTGTCAGAACAATAAAGGAAACCTTTGATCCCCCAACCGATTACCGTTATCCTTTTATGCAGCCAGATTAATAAAAGAATCGCTTTTAACTTGATTTTATGCAAGGTATCAATACAATCATGGATGAACAGCAGCTAAAGCTAACACTTAAGCGCTTATCTCATGAACTCATTGAAAATCACTATCCATTTACAGATACCTGTATCATTGGTATACAGCCACGGGGGGTTCCTGTTAGCGATTATATCACACAATACATGCTTGAAGTCCATCCGGAGCTCAATCTCCGGTATGGTAAACTTGACATAACTTTTTACAGAGATGACTTCAGGGGACAGATTCACATCCCAAGTGTCACTGATTTGCCCTTTTCTATTGAAAATAAAAAAGTAATTCTGATTGATGACGTATTGTACACAGGAAGAACTATACGCGCAGCAATGGATGCGCTACTTGACAACGGACGAGCCCAAAAGGTAGAGTTGTGCATTTTGGTAGACAGAAAATTCAGCAGGGAGCTTCCTATTCAGCCTGATTATGTAGGAAAATCCATAGATTCAATTGTTACACAAAAGGTTAAGGTTTTTTGGGGTGATGAGAAAAAGGTGGTTTTGTATGATAGTTTTTAGTAAAACATTAATTTAGCTTTTGAATGCAGCTTAGAACAAAACATCTGCTTGGCATCAGGGATCTTATATCGGAAGACATTCAGTTAATTCTGGATACTGCCAGGCAATTTAAAGAGGTTTTACAGCGACCTATCAAGAAAGTTCCATCTCTCAGGGATATAACCGTTGTCAACCTCTTTTATGAAAATTCTACCCGTACAAGAATTTCTTTTGAATTGGCTGAGAAACGATTGAGTGCAGATACTATTAATTTTTCTGCAAGTGGTTCTTCCGTTTCAAAAGGAGAAACGCTATTGGATACCGTAAATAATATCCTTTCAATGAAAGTTGATATGGTTGTTATGCGGCACAGTGCTACAGGAGCCCCACATTTTCTTGCACAACATATTCCTGCAGCAATCATTAACGCCGGAGATGGCATCAATGAGCATCCAACTCAGGCATTATTGGACGCGCTTTCAATAATTGAAAAGCTTGGGCAATTAAAAGGGAAAAAAATAGCCATTATTGGGGATATTATGCATTCAAGGGTTGCATTAAGCAACATATACCTCCTTTCTAAAATGGGAGCAGAAATAACCCTTGCCGGACCACCGACCCTCATTCCGAGGCATATTCAGGAAGCCTTTGGTGTAAACGTAACCTATAACATAAAAGAAGCGTTGGAATGGTGCGATGTTGCCAATGTATTGCGTATTCAGTTGGAACGTCAAAATCAGGTTTTATTTTCATCTTTGCGTGAGTACAATCAGACATATGGTGTAAAAAAGTCTTTGTTGGATAGTCTTACAAAGCAAATTCTTATTATGCACCCTGGTCCGATTAACAGAGGCGTTGAACTGGATAGTGATGTTGCTGACAGTGGACATTCCATAATACTTGATCAGGTTGAAAACGGGGTAGCAGTCAGAATGGCAGTGTTATATCTCTTATCAGGCAGGCGAGAAGCCAATGCCTAAAACTCCAACATGCAAAAAATTTGTGTATTTCCCGGAACATTCGATCCTTTAACACTTGGTCATGTTGATATAATCCGGAGAGCATTGCCTCTTTTTGATAAGATTGTTGTTGCCATCGGCATCAATGCAACAAAAAAACCAATGTTCAGCTCAGAGCAGCGCCAGATATGGATTGAAGATATTTTTCGTTCGGAGGAAAAAGTTTCTGCTGCAGTATTTGAAGGACTAACTGTTAACTTTTGTAAAAAAATCGGTGCAAACTATATTCTTAGGGGGATCAGGTATGTGAGTGATTTTGAATATGAAAAAACCATTGCAGATGCCAACAGAACGTTGGATCCGGATATAGAAACTTTCTTTCTTACATGTGAACCTAAGTATACATCAGTTGCATCCACTATTGTAAGGGATATTATCAGAAATGGCGGCGATGCATCCCTATTTTTACCTGAAATTGTATCTCTTTCAATACAACCCAGCTAGATTTATTTCAGGTAATGTTTTGAAAGTAATTCACTGATTGATTCGTAAGATCGGTCTAAAATTAATGTAACTTCTTTTTGATTCATCCACCTGATTTCTGTAATATCTTCTTCTGTTTGCGGAATCGTTTTTTCATTATCAGTGTGAATCATCCTGAACCAGTGAGATGGTTTCAAAATGGTTTTGTTCCCTAAGGTATAAGTATGATAGGTAATTTGTAATTTTTCAATAATTTCAAGACTTTTTATCCCGGTTTCTTCCTGTACTTCTCTGATTGCACAAATTTCTGTTGACTCGCCTGGATCTATTTTACCCTTTGGAAGATCCCAGAAGCCGCGCCTGTATATCATGAGAACATCTCCCTGAGTATTTAATACCATTCCTCCGGCAGCTTCAATAATCTCCATGCCCATTTTATAGTTATTAAACTCAGCTTCTGTATTTAAACTCTTTTGTCCCAATGGTGTATGTATGATGTACATAAATTAATTTTTAGTTGTGCCAGGCTTTTAGCAATTTTGTTTCATGACAAACGAAAAAGCTGTTGCTGAAAGACTTTTGCAAGTTAAAGCAGTGAAACTGAATCCCCAAGAACCCTTTACATGGGCTTCTGGCTGGAAAAGTCCAATTTATTGTGATAACAGAAAATTATTGGGATATCCATATGCAAGAGATTTTGTAAAAAGTGAGTTGTGTAATGTAATTTTTGAAAAATTTCCGGATGCTGATTTGATTGCCGGGGTAGCAACTGCAGGTATTGCCTGGGGCGCAATGGCGGCAGATCAACTCAAGTTGCCATTTATTTATGTTAGACCCAAGCCCAAAGAACATGGTTTAGGTAATCAGATTGAAGGTAATTTTGAGCAGGGAATGAAAACTGTGGTGGTTGAAGACCTGATTTCTACAGGTAAAAGTAGTTTGCAGGTTGTTGATGTGATTAAAGCAGCCGGAATGGATGTAGTTGGCATGGTTTCAATTTTTACTTATGGTTTCGACGTAGCAACTACGGCATGTGAGGCTGCCGGCATACCAGTCATATCATTGACCAATTATCCAGTAATGGTTGATTTAGCTGTCGAAAGAGGATTAATTCATCCAGATGATCAGAATACCCTGTTAAAATGGCGGGAAAATCCAGCTGAATGGAGAAGAAATAGTTAATTTGAAATAAAATACATGAAGAAGATATTTACCATCCTTTTTTCTTTTTTTATTGTTTCAGGTATAGTGGCGCAGCAGAAAAAACCTGTAACGGTTAAAATCAATACACCTTCAGTTCAATGTGAAATGTGTAAAAAGAAAATTGAGGATTACCTGAAATTTGAAGAAGGAATTGTAAAGTCTGTAGTTGATTTTAAACAAAAGAAAACAACCGTTACATACCTAACAGATAGAACCAATCTGGAGAATATAAAAACAGCCATTGCCAATACTGGTTACGATGCAGATGATGTTAAAGCGGAAAAAGAAGCGTATGAAAAGTTGCCCAAATGCTGCAAGAAACCAGCGCTTTAGCTCTTGATTTACAATACTTTCCGAATGTTAACTGGTTTAAAGATTCAGTTAGGTTGTCTCATTTTGTTTTTTATCCGGATGCTGTTTTAAGAAAAGCTGGATTCAGTAACAGGATGCTCTTACCTGCCTCTGGAGGTGTTGTGAGTTTATCTGTTCCTCTGGTTGGTGGCCGTAGTATCAGAGTCCCTTTCCGGGAAGTAAGAATTGATTACAAAAGTGAATGGCAGAGGGATCACATCCGAACAATCAACACTGTTTATGGAGGATCCCCCTTTTTTTTTCACTACAAAGACGAGCTTAGCAGTTTATTTTGTTTGAAACAGGAGTTTCTTTATGATTGGAATTTATCCTGTTTGAAATGGGTATTGGAGAAATTGAAGATGAAAATACCCATACATGAGCATAGAGGTCAATCAGTTGATTTGAATAAAAATATAATTGTCTCAGATAAATATAAACCTTCAAATTATACATCATCGGAAAATGGTCCCTTTCTAAAATATCCACAGGTTTTTGAAGATAAAATTGGGTTTCAAATCAATATGTCTGTACTTGATTTGCTGTTTAATGTAGGTCCGCTTAAAGTCAAAGAATTACTCTCAGTCTGAACTAAACTTTTTGCATTAAAAAGCATCAAACGTTTGTCAATTTATAATGTAAAAGAGATTAAATTACAACATAGTTTATTTTATCATGCGAATTATTGCCATTATCCTTTCCTTTTCCTTTTTTCACTCTCTGTCATCAATTGCACAGGAGTATTCTAATAAGGGAAGAGATTTTTGGATTGCCTATCCTGCTCATATCAATGGAACTGGTTCTGTAATGGGTATTTATATAACTTCCGACCAGGACGCTACTGTCAAAATTAATGCCGGAGGAACCAATTTGCCTGTTGTTCAGGTAGTTCGGAATCAGGTTCAGCGTGTTTTTTTGGGTGGTGGTGCTAACAATCCTACTAATACTGACGTTTACCTAAGTTCTGAAGACGGTATAAAGCCTGGTGCCGCTATACACATCGTTTCTGATAAGAATGTAGTTGTTTTTGCTCACATCATCAGATCTGCAAGGTCTGGTGCAACGCTTGTATTGCCAACACCTGTGCTAGGCATTGAATATGTTGTTGCAAGCTACGGCAGTAAAACATTAACACCTCAGGAGCCGCAGAGCGCTAAGTCGCTATTCGCTGTGGTAGCAGCGCAGGATAACACAATAATTGAAATAACACCTACTGCAGGAAAGCTGGCTAATGCGCAGTTGGGCACACCTGAAAGAAAAATTGGGGAGCCCTACAGGATTACCTTACCCAAAGCTGGAGATTGTTACCAGTTCATCAGTAATCAGCTGGACGATGTCAGTGGAACAATTATCAAATCAGTTTCATCAGGCACTTCAAGTTGTAAACCCATTGCAGTATTCAGTGGCAATACATGGGCTACAATAGGTTGTGATATACCCGCTACGCCGAGTGGTGGAGATAACCTTTTTCAACAGGCAGTTCCACTCAAATCCTGGGGTAAGCGATTTGTAACCGCGCCCTTCAAAGGCAGACCTTCAGATATTTTCAGGATTTATCCTGCAAAACCCAATACAACTGTTACCGTAACTGAAAATGGAATTACAAGAACACTCGGACCAGCAAATCTTGTTCCCGGGAAAAATATTTATGAGATCTCCTCAGGTGTTCCGCTCTCCATCAATAGTCTGGATAATCCCATCTCTGTTGTTCAATACATAACTGCGCAGACTTGTCAATCTGGTTGTACCACTAACAGCAATGCACCAGCATCCTGTTTTGCCGATCCGGAAATGGTTATTCTGAACCCCGTAGAACAGACCTTGAGTAAAATCACTTTCTTTTCAGCGCATCAAAATTATGTTCCTGCCAATCAAACGAGTGTTCAGTTGCATTACCTGAATGTGATTATACCCAAGCGATATTTTGCCAGTCTAAGGATTGATCAGCAGACACCGGTTGCTATTCCTGTTGATATTCCAGGTACAGAATATGTTTATCTTCAGGAAGACCTTTCTGCATCTTCACAGGCTAATCCTGTTCACAGCATTTCAGCAGATTCAGGATTTGCCGCTGTTGTTTATGGTTATGGAAATGTAGAATCCTATGGTTACAATGCCGGTACCAATGTGGTGGATTTGAATCAGTTCGTATCCGTAAAGAATGAATTCAGTACAGTTAATTTTCCTGCAACCTGTAAAGAAAGTCCGTTTAACCTTTCAATAACCTTACCCTATAAACCATTAAAGATCTCTTGGGATTTTAAAAATAATCCGGATCTGGGAACTAATCCTGGTGATATTGTAAGTCCTGATCTCAATGGCATAGTGGCCGATTCTTCATTTAAGAGTACATCAGATGTCAACAAGGATTTGTTTTTGTACCGTTTAAAAAATGTTGACGGTACTAATCGAAACTTTCAATTTCTCAATAAAGGGACTTTTCCGGTTGATGTAGTTGTGGTTAATCCTTCACCCGATGGATGTTCCGGGGAACAGATTATAAGCTATGATATTCAGGTTTTTGATCCCCCTGTTTCATCATCTACTTTTCAGACATCTGGCTGTTTTGAAGAATCGGTGGTTCTCAAAGCTGCCAGTCAGACTGACGGCAGGAGTGTCATCAAATATCTTTGGTCAGTTGATGGCAAAGTTCCTGATACGCTGTCTACTCCTGATTATTCAGTAAAATTCAATTCTGAGGGTGTCAAAAAAATAGGGGTTCAGATTATAACTGACATAGGTTGTGTAAGTCCGGATTCACTTTCTGTGGTTAATCTCAGTGGTAAACCTAAGATTGGTTTTTCTGCTGCTGAAGTAAGGTGTTTAGACAAACCCTTTTTGATTACTGACACCACTAAGCAATATGGCACTGCCACATTGACAAAATTTCTCTGGAAATTTGATGGGGTTGCTGCTGATACTGCAATTCAATCTTATAATCCGGTTAAAACGTTTACTAAACAGTCGGTTGATGCAAGATTGACGGTTATTACAGAAACTGGATGCACTGATTCATTGGTTAAGTCGATTACAGTCAATCCCAACCCCGTGCCATTATTCAGCCTGCCTGAATTTTGCTTGAAGGATGGAGATGCTGAATTTATAAGTACAAGTTCAATTTCAGATAACAGGATAATTAGCAAAGAAATTTGGGATTTTGGAGATATCGGAACACCTGGGAATAGGGTTAATCCCATTGTTGGATCCATAATTAAACATCCATATAGCAGCTCTGGTGAATATACTGTCAAACTTGAAGTTACATCCGAAAATGGCTGTGTGGAAGATACTTCAGCAGTTTTCACAGTGAATGGTGCTATTCCTGAAGCTAATTTTAGAGTAGTAAACGCAACTGGATTATGCAGTAATCAGGAAGTTGTCATTGAAAATTTATCATCTGTAGATTTTGGTCAAATAGGAAAAGTGGATATTTCCTGGCTGGATATGAATGTCTTACAAAAAGATACGACAGACCAGGTACCTGCTTTAAACAGTAGATATGCATTCAGGTTTAATGACTTTCTGGATGTTGCACAAAAAGATATTTCAATCCGCATGGTTTCTTACTCTGGTAAATCATGTTTTGATGACACCACTATAACTGTTAAGCTCAATGGTAGTCCAATTGTGGAACTTGCGGATATACCTGCAGTTTGTACAGAAAAGAAACCGGTTCTTATCAAGACCGGGTCGTTTACCCCTGTTACCGGCTTAACCGGAACTGCTTCATATAGCGGAACTGGGATCAATTCAGTTGGACTGTTTAATCCGACAGGATTGGATTCAGGATTATACATGATTCGCTATAAGTATGTTAGTAATGCGGGATGTTTTGCAGAGGATAGTAATTATATCCGTGTAAATTATACACCTAAGGTAGATGCCGGTTCAGATTTCAGTTTGCTGGATGATTCTGCCAGAGTCATCAATGCATCTGCAAGAGGCGTGGGGATGACTTTCAAGTGGGAGCCATCAACCTATTTGAATAGTGATACTTTATTGAATCCTACTGTAATTGCACCTAAAGACGATATCGAGTATACACTAATAGTGACAGGTACCGGTAATTGTATTGCCAGTGATTTTGTGAAAATCACATCCATTCAGTTACTCGTTCCACCCAATACGTTTACACCTAATGGCGATGGCATCAATGATACCTGGCAGATAAAACATATTGAAAAATACCTTGATTGCATTGTGGAAGTATTTACTCCATCGGGTAATCGGGTTTATTTCAGTACAAATGGATATGAGAAACCTTTTGATGGTACATTTCAAGGGAAGCCTCTGCCTGCCGGTACATATTACTATGTAATCAATCCTAAATTGGGTCGTAAGCCTATTGCGGGTTATTTAACTATTCTTAAATGATTTTCATGCCGAGATTTTTATTCATTTGTGGGTTAATTTTTTTCCAGCTCAAATATATTTCAGCACAACAGAGACCGCATTACACGCAATATATCCTGAATAACTTCATCGTAAATCCTGCACTTGCCGGTATTGAAAATTATACAGATGTAAAACTGAGTGCCAGGAATCAATGGGTAGGCATTGATGGAGCACCCAAAACATTTTATGCTACTGTTCATGGCTCACTAGATAAAAAAGATTTCAGAGAAAATGCTACTTCATTTTCCATGATTGGTCAAAATACACATGGCAATGTTTTTCCTGAATATTTCGATGCTATGTCTCCCCATCATGGTTTTGGTTTCACTGCCATCAATTATTCAACTGGTTATATTAACCGAACAACTGCTGTGGCTAGTTACGCCTATCATTTGGGATTGACCAATGCGCTTAGCTTGTCTGCAGGTTTTGGTGCAGGGGCGTCTTTGGTTTCTATTGATGCTGATAAAATCAGCCTAGCAGAGCCTAATGACCCGGCAATTGGTAATGCTATAGGTAAATTGTCCAGCATAAAACCTGAGTTAAATGCGGGACTTTGGATATATTCTTCCAGGTTTTTTGCCGGACTTTCAGCACAACAGATTATACCTGCTAAGTTGGATCTTGTTGAAAGTTCATTGAATCAGTCAACCCTTATTCCCCACTTATTTTTAACAAGTGGATATAAATTCAGGATTTCCTACAATATTTATGTACTTCCATCAGTTATGGTTAGGTATATAACAGCACTTCCTGTGGGATTGGATTTGAATTGCAGGGTTCAATACCAGGATTTGATGTGGGTGGGTGGAAATTTTAGAAAAGATGATGGTTTTGCAGCTATGGCAGGACTACATTTGAATAAAAAGTTTCAGGTGAGCTATTCATATGATCTTAATAAAGGGAAATTTTTATTGAGTACAATGAATAGGGGAACACATGAGTTGGTTTTGGGATTTTTGATTGGAAACAGGCATGCAGAATTTTGAGCATGAATCAGAATTGTCATTTTCTTATACTGAAATATCTTAATTTTAAATAAAATAGACAGAAATATGCGGAAATCCTTTATGATGTTTATCGTTGCGGGAGTATTACTCTCTTCGTGCGGTAAGTCTAAAACGCCCACCCCCAATCCTCCTACGCCTCCTCCTGTTGAGAAAGAGGAAAACATTGTTTTTGCTATAGACCCAGATCCAGGAACTACAACAGTGACAGCATTGTCAGGAACCCATTCTTTTAAGGTAAATTTATCATCCAAATTGCCTAGCTCTGGAATCTCGATAGACATAACTACCAAAAAGGAAAGTGATGGATCTGTTCTGGAGAGTAAAAATATTAAGTCAACGGTTGCTGCGAATGATGTTACAATAGGCACACTTGCTTCTGGTGTTCTTTACAATGTTACGGTTGCAGTTGCTAGTCAGAAGACGAGTACAAACAATGCATCCAAGACTTTCAAGATTGCACGCAAATAATTTAAATGTTCTTTCCAATAGAAAAGCCCCTCACTGAGGGGCTTTTCTATTGGAAAGAAGTGGAAACTATTTTGTTTGAGTTGTCTTTTCTTCTATTTTAATGGTCATTTTATCACCCTTAATCATGCTCTTGTATTTCTCTGCCTCAATGATATTTCCATTGACTTTTAAGGTGCCATTTTCAAATTCAATAAGATTTGATCCTGAAGAAAGGTGACCGTCAGCCTGAAGAGCCTGGATTAAACCTTCATCAGGTCCTGCAGTTATTGTTTGAGTATTAGCAGTATCATTGCTCGATATGGATACCTCGATATTTTTTTCAACCTTAGTGCCATTCATTTTAACTTCAGTTGCTGATCCACCATGCATTTGGGCAAGAGTTGGTGCTACAACGAGAGAAACAATCGACATAAGTTTGATAAGAATATTCATCGACGGACCAGATGTATCT
>CANHUF010000033.1 GCA_947463715.1 Sphingobacteriales bacterium | reverse complement strand
TAATAAGGATTTTGACTCAGTGAACCAGTACCTTGTTTGGTAACTGTTATAAAATTTGCCAGCGTATCATAGTCCTTGGACAGATAGGATCCAATCTTAGAACGGGAGCTGTAATAATTATTATGACTAATTGTAAAACTACTGACATCACCACCAAAATAAGCAGCGTAGCCCCCGCCTTTATTTGAAAATATATTATTTCTAATGATATGACTATTGGAATTCAAAACTTCTATTGCCCTACCATTTACCAACTCTGTTCCTGTAACGTTGACGTTATTATAGAGAATTTTCGCAAATGATGCATTACCCTGAACGACTATACCTTTCGACAAACCTGGTCCTTCAGTCTGGATATGATTATTGACAACGAATGCATTTGCCCCATTCAACTGTATTCCATGACCCGCTTGAACCCTGTAAATTTTATTACCAATGACATTTCCTGCATCGCCGTTAAGAATTATTCCTGCATCCCTTAGGCTGTCAATCGTATTGTAACGGAGATTGGCTTTTACTGAAGAAGCTGCTACTAGATAAATACCGGTATGGAAATTTCTAAGTAAGTTACTATCAACATCAACCAGATTTTTAATACTCCCCTCAATGTTTATTGCACCTCCTCCCCATGGATGTGGAATCCACTGAATATTATTCCTTCTTATTAAAATTGTATCAGAAGGAAGATGATGAATCCGAATTCCAAGGAAAGCCTTAATGGAATTATTGATGATATTGATGTATTTGCTGCCAAACACTTCAAGGTTCCACATCCAGTGTGGTGTGGTAATGCTGTTTCCAGACAGCTCCATTTTTTCAGAATTCTGAATAGTTACACTATGTAGAATATTATTTTTAAGCTTAATGTTATTGGATTGATTCTCAACAAATACTGCAATTACCCCATTAGCTCTTAAAATACTTATATTTCTTATTATTACATAATTAGCTCCATTGAACTTTACAGTGAAATCATTTGTAGGATTGGATACTTTATAATTCAACTCTACTTTTGTGCTGTCTCCAAGTTCGCTTTCAAATGTTACAGTATTTATTTCGCTGGCTCCGGGAATTCTGAATAATTTAAGCTGCTCATCATAAACACCATTTCTAACCTTAAAAACAACCGGACAGCTAACACCTGCACTATTCAATGCAATTGCGGCATCAGTAAACGTAGCAAAATCAGGATTCTGTCCACCAATTGTATACACACCACACAATTGGGTACCTGCATTAAACACATCACAGGTATCGTTGGAAGGCTTACAATCAGTGAGGCCATTTGCACCGGACGTCCATGCCTCCAGTTTAAATACACTTCCTGCCTTAAAATCATAATTACCCAAGGTAACAATCTGAGACTGCTTGGATGGCAAGTTGCCATTCCATTGATAAACAGGTTGTGTTATACCATTGATGCGCCAGAATATTTGAGTGGAAGTAAGCGGAGTATTACCATTATTTTGCAAATCAACTTTTATTGATGTTGTACCTACTTGTGCCGGATTGATGAGTCCTGAAAAACCGTTAATACCGGCATCAGGAGCACACAAATCAAACTCTTTTGCTCCCATGTCAGGTAATTGACCTCTCAAAATACCAGAAATATCAGTCGCTACTTCCGAAAGATTAAGGGCACTGTTTTCAAGGAGTGCATTTGAAGGTGTAGGAAGGGTATCAGATACAAAATATGGATTTACTTGTAATGAACCACTTCCTTGTCCTGTTGCAGATATGAAAGAAGATACTGTATCATAGTCTTTTTTATCATAGAAGCCTATTTTATAAGTTGAGCTGTAATAGTCATTATGACTTATGTCAAAAGTTTTTGCATCAGTATTGATGTATGCCGCATATCCACCTCCTTTATTAGAGAAGATATTATTCTTAATTACATAGCCCTGACCTCCATTGATTTCAATAGCCCGGCCATTTACAGCATCCGTACCAATGATGTTAATGCTATTAAACAAAATTTTAGTGCCTGTTGCATTGGGTTGAACAACAATGCCTTTGGAATTACCAAGACCCGTAGTTTGAATAAAATTGTTGGAAATAATGGAAGACCTTGAATTAATGATCATTCCGGTACCAGCCAGTATTCCAGTTATATGGTTACCCTCCAACTTAATAGCCTGGCCATCAGTCAAGATTCCTGCATCCCTGATATTATCAATACGGTTACCCATGATAAGTGCAGTTCCTTGATTTTGGAAATTGATACTCAGCGCAAAATTCACAAAATCTATCACCCGATTACCACTGATTTCGATAAAACTTTTAATGCCATTCTCTACAGTAATTCCCTGACCACCCCAAGGATGAGGAGCCCATTTGAAGAAATTATTTTTGATAAAAACACTGTCTGACTGAAGACCATGAATCCTCATTACAAGAGGCGAATTGAAAAAATTTCTGCTAAACAAAATATTTTTAGATTCAGTCACCTCGGTATTCCACATCCAATGTGGTGTGGTAATTCTGTTACCAATAATATTAAACCCACTTGTTCTTTGTATTATGATGCTAAACAAATCATTACCCTCCAGCAAAATATTTGAAGATTGGTCATCAGAAACTAATGCAACAAATCCGTTAGTGCGTTGTACAGTTATCTTCCGGATAATTACATGTTCTGCCCCACTGAATTTTATCGAATAGTCATTAGTTGGATTACTAACTTTATAGTGAAGTTGTACTTTTGAACTGTCTCCGCTTTCACTCTCAAAAGTCACAGTATTGACAGCACTTGCACCAGGAATTTTGAATAAACGCATTTGTTCATCATAATTACCGTTGCGGACCTTAAATACAACCGGACAGGCTACACCGGCATTATTCAGGGCAAGAGCAGCGTCAGTGAAACTGGCAAAATCCGGATTGGCACCTCCAATGGTATAAGTGCCACATAAAGCTGTAAACAAATCCAAATTAAGCGTATCATTGAGCCTGTTAAGGTCATTCATACCATTGGGGTTATCAACCCAGATTTTGAACTTAGTCCTTGAACCTGGAGGGAAATTATAATTCCCGATAGTGATATTGGATTGTGCACTGTCTCTAACAATGTTACCCGTCCAGTTATAATCAGATTGTCTGACACCGTTGGCTGTCCATCTGAGGGTTCCGGAAGTAATGGTTTCATACCCCTCATTGGCAAGGGTGATTGCAATCGGACTCACACCTGCCTGTACCGGAACCTTAGGAATATCAAGTTGTTTTACCCTGGCGTCACGAGAAAGCGGTGCAAGTAGTTTGATATTGTCCAATATCCAGTAACGGGATGAATCACCTGACCAGGTAAACCTCACCTTGGCATTGGTTTTCCTGCCGATGTAGGTGCTCAAGTCAATCGACTCCTTGACTGCCCCTATGGTACTATCTGCATAAGTTTTAACAAGTACCCAGTCTGAACCGTTGAATACTTCTATCTCGCCTTTTCCTCCGCGTTGAGATTTGAATTCATGGTCGAAGTATAAGATGATAAAGGGACTGAAAGAACAATCTACGTAAGGTGTTTCAAGAGAAACTTTCTCAGCACCATTACCTCCAGAGTATTTTTCACTGTCGAATATGGCGAACTGTCCTACCACAGGAAAAGAAGACACCCGATTACCTGGATTGTCATAACGCCATACATCGGTTGCAGGTCCTGTAATTGTAAGATTATTCCAACCCACAGGAGGCTTACTTCCAGATGCAGAGGAAAAATCCTCATTCAAAAGATATACCTGTGCTGATAATTGGTGGCATGCCAAGGTCAAAAATAGAAGTGTAAAAATTCGGCGCATAAGGCAAAGGTGATTTTTCATAATCTATCATTTATCAGTACCAGGGAATGAATCGTTTGTCGGTTGTTTTATCTCGGAAAGAATAGATGGCAGAGAGCTCAATGCTTCTGTTGTTGGTTTTAGAAAGATTCAGGCTACTGGCTATGATATCATAACTCAATCCAATTTGCAGGTCATTGTAATTGAACCCGAAATAAGGAATAAAGGAGTCATTGATGCGATACCATGCACCCATGAAAACTGAAATATCATTAACAGGACTACTCAGGTATTGCCCATATGCTACACCCACTGTTATTTCTCTTGATTTAGACTGCTGCTGGTATAGTGCAGAAGTCATTAAAACACCCGTTTCTCCCAGGTATCTGTTTGTTCCAGCAGCAATTGTATATCGAATTGGTATAATGTTCGCATCATCACCGAGGAAGCTTTCCTTAGGCTGTGTAAGATGATAACCAGAAATACCAAGAAAGTAGTTTCCATTTTCTGTTGAACGGCTATAATTTAAGCCGGTATTCCAGTCCAGATAATTGATGTTATTATTCTGAAAAAACTCATCTGAGGGAAGTGAAAGATCAAACCCATTGGAGCTGAACTGCGTGGCGAAGCTGATTTGAGTGGGGTCGAGGCGTTTGTTTACCAGTACCGACTGGAACCCTATAGATAATTTGTGCGTCCGATCTTCATCAAGCCACAAATGGTAGCCCACTGACAATCCTCCATAATTGGAATTGAAACTGCCGCCCATTGCTTTGTCGAATAACCCAAGAACTCCAACCGAGAAATTATCTCCGGCACTGAACCTGTCTTTGGCTACTGCTGCATCAAACGAAATGGTTCCAGTAAGGTATGGATAGCCTACTCCCTGCCATTGGTTTCTGAAATTGGAAGCAACTCTATAGGGCCCATTAAAATTCCCGGTATTGGCAGGATTTAATGTAAGTGGTGAACTGAAATATTGAGAAAAATGGGGGTCCTGAGCTAAAACAATATGTTTTGCACTTAATAACAAAAAAAGCAGGCCTAATTTCCTGAAAGCATTCATCCTGGCAGTTGTTTTTGAACTGAACATACAAACAGGTTAGTCAGTCCAATGCAACTAATTCCTGAGTATTTCTTAGCAATGCTACAAATAATCAGCAGTACTTTTTATCTTATTACATATTTGGGGAAACTATTTCATAAAATAACATATTAAATTTATTTGTATTTATATAAGAATGATTATGATACTATTAAATATTATTTTATTTTATAATATTATATTTATCCACAACAGTGGAAATAATATATACTTAATGACCACTCTAAGCTTTTCCATCAATACCAAGGTACAAATCTTCTATACTCAGACTTATCAAGGAAAATATAAATCATTGAAACCTCAAAACTTCTATAACGGGATACTGAAGTACTTAACTGTGAGATATTTACATCATATGTTAAGCCAAACTGAAAATTGTTATAAATATAGCCCACGTAGGGAATTACTGCATCTTTGTTTCTATACCATGCTCCGGCAAAAACCCGAATGTCATCTAAAGAACTTGCAAGTTGTTTTCCATATGCCATACCAACAACTGCTTGTGAAATATTGCCTTGAGACATGAATAAACCAGATCCATAAATTGATCCATCAAGTCCAACATTGAAGCCACCACCAGCATGAACTGTATACCTTACAGGAATTCGGTTCATACTATTGTTCAAAAAGCTTTCTTTAGGTCTTGTCAGATGATAAGCTGAAGCACCCAGATAAAAACTACCAGCCTCTCCATTATAATTATACATTAAACCTGTATTGATATCTCCATAAGTCAAAGTTCCCAAACCAAAAGTTTGATTCGATGGCAGATTTAAATCGAAACCATTGCTTGTGAATTGGTCCGCAAAGCTAATTTTAGCAAAATCTAACCTTTTTGAAGCGAAACCTCCTTGAAAACCTATAGATAATCTATTTTTTTCCTCGTAATCTAAACTAAAATGATATGCTAGGGAAGCATTTAAATAATTACTACTCAATAATCCACCTGAAGTGCGATCATATAAAGCAGTAACACCAAATGCAATTTTATCACTCTTATTCTCCCTGTCCTTAAATATCTCTGTATCAAACGATGCAGTTCCAGTAATATAAGGTTTGCCAATACCTTGCCATTGATTCCTAAAATTTGAAGATAACCTACCTGGACCAGAAAAGTTACCTGTGTTTGCTGGATTTAAAATTAATGGAGCAGTAAAATACTGAGAAAAATGGGGGTCTTGTGCATCCGCAATTAAACAAAAAAACAAAAATGAGATTACACTTAAATAATATTTTGAAATATTTATCATAATCTATTTTATCGAATTAAAATTGTGTTTCCTGTCCTACGTATGAAGTTGCCATCATTATCGATTCCTTCAGCAATCCAAACATAACTTTCCATTGGTTGTGCAGACCGCAAATATGTGCCATCCCACCCGGTATTGACATTTGCATTCTTGTTGTCATATACTAATGTTCCCCATCGATTAAATACTCTGAACATGCGTATTTCACGAATACCTATTGGAATTGGATAAAGTTTATCATTTCTTCCATCTCCATCTGGAGAAAACCCGTCTGGTACATAAATATTTATGTTAGGGAATACCCGAACCAGAACAGAATCAACTGTAACACATCCGCCAGCTGTTGTAATTGTAACGGTGTATTGCTGCTGTTTGGCTGGTGTTATAATTGGAGTTATCAACCTCGGTGAGTTCAATTGTACATCCGGACTCCACAGATATGTTCTGCCAAAAGTACGGGCATTCAGGGTTGCTGGACGATTGATGATCAGATCCTGTGTAGGATATCTAATACCCCTGGCTGGCTGCTCAACCGTTACTTTTATGCTGTCTTTACAGGTAGTTATGCCATCTGTAACAGATACATAATAAGTGGTGGTTTGTGTTGGACTGACATTAATCGTAGTAGTAGTATCGCCAGTCGACCATTTGTACTTATAAGAAGCAGAACTTGAAGCTCCTAAATTAAGTGCCCAGATTCCATCATTTCTGGCCCAAATAACTCGATTATTTTTAGCGTCATAGTAAGTTCGACCTGAGTACTGAGAAAGTTTCAATACAGGCGGCTTAATTCCATCTACTGGCATCAATTCAAATCCATTGTCTACCCCTCTTCTAAAACGATAGACCTCAACCCCGTAATCTATATTAGCGGTTGCAGAGGATGAAAATGCAGGAAGTGGTTTATACCCACCAACGTTGTAAAATACATCATTGTTGTAGTCGTAAGTAAAGGCTCCTTCGTTAATAATACTCGGACTATTGGGAGGTAAAATATTTTTAAAAGTGTAACTGTTTAAATCAAGCTCCCACAGGTCTTTCAGCCAACAATAAATACCGACATCTGTAGCCCAAGGCTGAGAAATAGAACAAGAAGTAGCAAACTGATTTCCATCACAACTACCTTGTCCTGAAAAGATATATATCTTGTCACCTAATTTATTTCTAGCTATTTGACCGGTACGTTTTGGTGGTTGACAATTATTGGTGTTTGCAAAAACATTTTGCCAACCTGCATTTCCATTATTCTCCCAAACCCAATTTTTTACGGAGAAAAATCCATAACCGCCAAAAAAACCAGGTTGTTTTGAAACAGGATTCCAGAAAGTGGCACAACCATAACTTTCTGCATCAAAACTACCATTACCAAAAGGTGTCCAAGTACCTCCTGTTAATGGAATAGTATACATTCTATCTCTACCGACCCTTGTTGCAATTATTCGAGAATTGGTAAAATCATAAACATAGTCATACAATTCTGACGGAGCCCCTAAACTACCCACCGATTGAACAGTATTCTGATTCAAATCAAATACATAGAAACGATTAACTGATCCATTTTTAAATACTGAATACAATTTTGCATTCTCAGGATCAAATCCACCTTCTCTAAAATTGGTTTCTGAAAAATTAAAACTGGATGAAGGAATAAGAAGCTCCCATCCTCCTTTTTGGCTTACCAATGTATCAGATATCTTTAATGTAATATTTGCAAGTGCACAAACTGTTGTATCACTGTTGTCAATATTAACATAAACAAGAGAAACCAAGGTTGTATCGGAAGCCAGACAACCATCTGCATCTGTTACATTGACATTGTAGTACCCACTTTTATTAACAGTTATTGCTTTGGTTGAGGCTCCATTATTCCACTTGTATGAACTGTAACTGCCACCTGCATCTAAATTTAGACTCTTACCACATTGAGATAAAGTATCTGGGAAAGGATTGAAAGTTGACAAATTACTTACTTTAACTAAAATACTGTCTGTACAGCTCGTTATACCGTCACTAACCGTCACAAAATATTTTGTTGTGACTGATGGATTTACTTTAATTGATGAAGTTGTATCTCCTGTAGACCATTTTATATTCAAAGACCCATTATAAATCTGATTAACTTCATTTGCATTTAAAGCACGTTTGTAATAAAAGATATCATCTATATCCCCATTAAAATATTGTGTTGTGCCAGAAGTAGGTAGATATCCTGCTCCAATTCCAGATCTTACATAGATTGGATAATTATCAGGGCCAAGTGAAGCATAAATCTGTCTTGAACTGGAGAAGCCTTTCTTTATGAAAACACCATCGATGTATAATGTGGGAACTTTATTCTCGTAAACTATGTTAATCAAATGCCAACCACTAAGATCCATTTGGTGACTAATTGGAACTGCCTCCCATCCATCAGAATGTTCTTCTAAATAAACACCATTTGTACCTACATACACACCAGTACCTGTATTAGAATTTGGTGGCCCATAATTTTGTCCATGAATTGGATGAATGACGCAAGTATTATTAGGAAAACCAGAAGCTGCATTTGAAGACTGACCTTGTGCTGGCACTACAATTGTATTCAAAGGTCTAACCCAAACTGAATAGGTAAAAGAATTAACCATTGTTTTGTTTAATACACCAGCAACTATACTACTCCTATTAGCAGGAGAAAAAGAATATGCAGAGTTCGGTCTTCCAAATCGATCTGTAGTTAATTTTGCATTAAATACAGTGGCATTATTACCATTACCACTTTCATCATTTGCATTACCATTAAAAGGATAATATGCAACTAAATCATTTTTCAAATTTGAAGGCAAAGTAGTTCCATAAGTATTGATTACTTTAAAAACAGTATCCACTGAAAGCGTAATACTACCACCATTACAAATTATTGTATCACTTTGCAAAATATTTGCATTAACAAGGCTTAAGTAAGTTGAATCTGAAGCACTACAGCCTATTGAATCATTTATTGCTACAAAATATCTTCCCCCCATATTAACCTGAATTGAAGGTGTTGTATCTCCATTGCTCCAAGAATAACTAGAATATTTAGTCCCAGCATCCAATAATATATTCTTACCACATTGAGAAATAGTATCAGGAAGAGGATTAAAAGAAGATAAATCATCGACTTTTACCAAAATGCTATCAGTACAGGTGGTAATACCATCACTTACAGTTACATAATATTTTGTGGTTTGGGTTGGGGTCACAGTGATTGAATTGGATGTAGCACCTGTTGACCACGTTACTGAATTTTGAGAAGTATAAAGTGATTGGATCTCATTCGATGTCAATGCACGATTATATAGCATGACATCATCAATCATACCACCCCACCAATCACACCTACTAGCATTAATATTGCCAATAGTTAACGCATTTCCATTATATGAAAAAGGTTGTGCAACATACCCCGTTTTTGTTTGAATCAACTGACCATCTAAATAAAAATTACCAACACCCGTATTTGCATCAACTGTAAAAGCTAAATGATGCCAAGTCAAAGATGTAATTGCTTGTGTTGGATTAAATCCAAGAGCATTAGAACAAGAACCAAAACTAGCCGCATGAATAGTCCTTGAAATATTAGAATTCCCGTTAACTGCTAAAGTATAACCACCACAACTATTCAAAACCGAATTAACCTCCAATACTCTAGGATTACATCCACCACCTTGCATATAAATCCAAGTTGAAATTGTAAAACTATTTTGAATGGAAATTGAAGTTGAATTTGGTACTCTAATAAAATTACTAACACCATTAAAGCTATATGCGCTATTAGACAACCCAAATCTATCCTTAGTTAAAGTTGCTCCATTTACAACTCCATTATTCCCATTACCACTTAAGTCATTGGCATTGCCACAGAAAGGATAATAAGCCATGAGGCCATTTTGAAGATTCGCGGGAAGCTGAGTAGAAGTACAGGCCGATATTGAACTATTTGACGTTGATGTACTCAAAATAATTGAATTCCCTTTACAAATAGTAGTATCTCTTTGTAATATTTTTGCTTGAACCAAACTCAAATAAGTACTATCTGAAACGCTACAGGCTCCTTTAGTGCCAAATACTTTATAAAATCCACTTGAAGTTGGCGTAATTGTTTGCGTTGTTGCACCAGTGTTCCAGACAAAAGAATCAAATTCATTTCCTGCCGTGAGTGTGGCTGAGTTACCACATATTCGTGTAGTATCAGATAATGTATTTATTACAGAACCATCTACTACATTGACAGTTACACTATCCAGACATGAATTGATACCATCACTGACAGTAACATAATATTTGGTAGTTAAAGAGGGGTTTACTAATATTTTACCTGTTGTATCACCAGTAGACCATTTAATACTGTTAAATCCAGTATAAAGAGTATTAATTTCTTTTGGAAAAAGAGCACGCTTAAAATACATTACCTCATCGATGTCTCCATTAAAGAATTGAAAATCTTCTGGATATCCAGCACCGATTCCCCCTCTATTATATGTGGGAAATTGATCCTGACCCAATGATGCGTATATGTTCCTTGTACTTGAAATTCCCGTTTTTACAAATTTCCCATCAATGTATAAAGAAGGTACTTTGTTTTCATATACTATATGAATTAAATGCCAGCCAGATAAATCCCCTTGGTAGTTGATTGGCACTGCCTCCCACCCAGCAGAATGTTCCTCAACATATAGTCCATTAGTTCCCACGTAAAGACCTGAACCAGCTGAACCTGATTCATTCCCGTAGCTTAAACCATGAATAGGATGTATAACACATGTATTATTTCTCGCTCCTTGTACTTCATACCCATTTTGTCCTTGTACAGGAATTACAATTTGATTTAACGGCCTTACCCATGCCGAATACGTAAATGTATTCTTCATAGTAGTATCTAACCGTGAGGCTACAAGGCTACTCTTATTTATGGGCGAAAAAGCCATAGCTGAATTAGCTTTTCCCAGCCTATCTGAAATTAAAAGAGCGTTGTAATTGATTAGATTATTACCATTACCACTTTCATCATTGGTATTTCCATTGAAAGGATAATAAGCTTTAAGTTCATTCCTTAGGGTTAAGGGCAACGATGAATTCCCCTTATTAAATTGTTTAAATAAAGTATCAATATTCAACTCAATCGTACTATTTTCACAAACAGTCGTATCGTTTTGCAAAATTTGTGCACAAATCAAATTCAAATAAGTTGAATCAGAAGCTGTACAACCTGACTGATCAGTAACTGTCACCTTATAAAAGCGATTTGAATTGACATCAATACTCTTAGTTGTTGCACCAGTATTCCATAAATAAGAAGTAAAACCAGCTCCAGCATCTAAAATTGTATTTACTCCGATAGCATTTGTAGTATCTCTAAATACATCAAATACTAAATTTCCAGAACATGTTGCGCTAGAGAACAATTGTCTCACTTCAGATTCACTCAAGACGCGATTATATACAGCGATATCGTCAGCTTTACCTACCCATCTATCAAAAGCACTTGAAGCTTTCGCACCAATAGTAAATGGAGCACAAAAATTTAAAGCTTCATTAGTAAGATCATTATTGGTATACTTAAGTATACCATTGATATAAATTTTTTCACTCCTATTCTCATAAGTATAGACAAGATGATTCCATTGTCCAATATTGACAGTATCAAAAATATAGTCCCCATACTGAACAGCATATACTCCATTAATTGATGCACCTATTCTAAAATTACCTTCGGGGCATTCATTTGATAGTAATCGTCCACTTGGTGCATTGTTATCTTTCGTAAACCAAATGGAGACTGAATAACTCTGGTTTCTTTGAAAATTAAACACCGCTGGACTAGTTGTAATATAACCACCCCCTAGTTGAACTGCTCCATTGGGATTTCCAAGACGATCCGTTATAAAAGGAACTGCACCAGACTGGGCTACTCCATTAAAATTATTCCCGCTTATATCATTTAAATTACCACAAAAAGGATAGTATGCCACTAACCCAGATTGAAGATTAGCAGGAAGTTGAGATTTCTGACAAACTTGAGATATTGAATATTGGGGAAATAAAAATAATAGTAGAATGAAATTCACAAATCTTAACCCCATAAAAATAGTTTGAACTTTAATCTATTTTAACTTTATTTATGGATAAACTTAATCAACTTTTTGTTGTACAGAAATAATTTCAAATGATTTTCTAAGATTGATTTAGAGATATTTGTATATCAATGAATTGAATATTATTGATTTTTTTAATTTGATTTTAACTCAGCTATTTTTTAAATTTTTATTACTTAACGGCATCAGAAAAATGAACGAATTGTTCAATCCAAGTTTTTAATAAATTCATTTTATTTACCTCATTAAAGTTATAGACCCCTTCTTTGATTCAACTGTCCCATCTTCGAGTTCTATGATCAGGTAATACACATAAGTGCCTTGTGGCAATTGCTTTCCTTTTTGTGTACCATCCCAGGAATACCTGTAATCATTGGGCTTTACATCTCCAACTTCAAAAATGAGTTCACCCCATCTGTTTAAAATCTGGAATTTCTTAACTTTTTTAACCTCAACTCCTGCAATCACATAAAACTTATCATTCAACCCATCACCATTGGGTGTAAACACATTGGGCAAATTGATTTTACTCTGATAGAAGGCACGAACCTCCTGATAAGCCGAATCCGTGCAGGCATATTTTGTTGTTGCCCATAACTTCATGAACTGGGTAACATTTGTTTTGATAATCGGTGAAGGGCAATTGTCACAAGTCAAATAAGTAGATGGCGTCCATAACAATCGATTAATGGGTTCACCCT
>CANHUF010000032.1 GCA_947463715.1 Sphingobacteriales bacterium | reverse complement strand
GTTTTGCTTCAAGTGTCTTGCTATTTCTTTCACTGATACCAAGTAACCTCAATACAATTTTACCCTGCGCATCAACAAGTATTTTTGTAGGATATCCATTAATGTCATATGTCTTTACAATATCATTGATAGCCGGATCATACAATACCTGTTTCCATGGAAGAGCATCTTCCACCACCGCTTTTTTCCATCTTTCCGTCTGTTCAGCCTTAGACTTAGCCCCAGCAACAGACTCATTGGAAATGCCAACTATCTCAAATCCGCGTCCCCTGTATCTCTCATAAATAGTCTTCAATTCGGGATGGCTCTTTCTGCAAGGTACGCACCAACTTCCCCAAAAATCAAGTAAAATAACTTTCCCAGTCATATTTCTTGTATTGACCTCATTACCATCTATGCCTTCCTGCTGCAAATGCACTACTGGTTTTCCAACAGCAGTTATTTTATTGTTTTCTATTTTAACTGCAAGGGTCTGACCTGAGGCACTTTGCTTAAGCCTGTCAGATATTGCTTCAAACCGCCGCTGCATGTCTTCATTTGACATAACAAGAATAAGGCTATTCATCATGAGTACACTGGCAAAGGCATCTGGATGGCTGTCTATGAATTCCATCCGTTTCCGCTGGTTCTGTTTTCTGAGAGCAGTCATTTCTGCAGTCAGCCTGGCATTGCCTGCTGTATCTCCTGAAACTGTTTTACGGTGATGTTCCTGCTGTAGTTTCCAGGTGGCATCATAATTCCCGATATCCCAGGATCTGTATTCCTCATAAGTCTGCATTTCCTTGTCTTCGGATGAGACCCTTGCCTTGAATATTTCTTTTGCATTACCCTGAACTTCCACTTTGGCATTGGCAAGCATGAACATCAATGGCGGAGGAGGAGCAACTGCCTTTCCTATACGCAGATAGAGAGAAGTGTCCAGCACTTCAATCCGAACGATCTGAGGTTCAGAAAAATTGCCAGTCCAGGTGAAGCTATCCCCATTAACAGTTGTGAGTGTATCTACTTTGGAACGGCCATTGCGGGTATAATTCACCCTGATTTTTTTGCCGGATAATCCCTCAAGATTTCCGGAAACCAAGAACCCTTCCTGTGAAAAACAGGCACACGATACAACAACGAAAAGAAGCACTAAATAACTTCTCATATTTGAATTTGGTGTAAGGTACTTAATAATCAGAAACCTGTTTGCTACGGGTTAAATCTATGTTTCAGCCTGCTATTATAAAACTGAACGAACAGCCTGAATAGCCTGTTCTATGCCATTCAGATCCTGACCTCCCGCTGTTGCCAAACCTTTTTGTCCGCCGCCACCGCCCTTGATTAAGGCAGAAACCTTTGATTTAATCAGGTTAGTTGCATCGATAGATTTGTCTGCGATCAGTTTATCCGAAACGCCAATAGCCATAGCAACCTTCCCACCAATTTTTGCAGCAATCACGATTAGTAAATTATCTCCTGCCATACGCAGTTCCTGCGCTATTTTTTTCAACATATCTGCAGAACCAGTTTCAATAACTGCACCAACAAAAACATTGCCGTTAATCTGCTCAGCCTGCTTCAGTAAATCCGATTTTATAAAGCCGGAAAGCTGGTTTTCAAGCTGTTCAATTTGTTTTTTTGCAAGAGCAAGTTCCTCAACCTGAGTTGCAACTGCTTTATTGATATCTCTTGGGTTTTTTAGTTGCTCCGCAACCTGTCTGATCAGGATCTGTTCACCCTGATGCTGCAGTTCAGCAGCCATTCCGCAAACAGCTTCCAGCCTTCTTACACCAGCTGCAACACCAGATTCAGCCGTAATCATGCATAAACCAAGATCACCTGTTCTGCCAGCATGGGTTCCACCGCAAAGTTCAACAGAATAGTCCGGATCAATGGTAACAACCCTGACCTGATCCCCATATTTTTCACCAAACAAAGCAGTGGCTCCTGAACTTATGGCGGCTTCCTTCTCCATTACCCTGATAACTACAGGTATATTCTGCCTGATGCGTGCATTGACTATGGCAGTGACAGCATCCATTTCTTCCACTGTCATCTTAGCAAAATGTGAAAAGTCAAAACGCATCCCCTGATCAGTTACCTGAGATCCTTTTTGTGCCACGTGAGTTCCCAAGACCTGACGCAGCGCTGCATGGATCAGGTGCGTAAGTGTGTGGTGCAGGCTGATTGCTGACCGCCTCTCCTGATTAACTGCAGCGGTTACTGCAGGCTGAACAACAGCAGGCATCTGCGCAATGGTATGTACAATGAGGTCGTTTTCTTTTTTGGTATTCAAAACTTCCAGCACCTGATCTCCCATCCTGATAACGCCGGTATCACCAACCTGTCCACCACTCTCAGCATAAAAAGGTGTGTTCTCCAAAACTACCTGAAAGCTGGTACCGTTTTTGGTTGATACACTCCTGTACCGAAGCATGCGGGTGTCTGTCTCAAGCGTTTCATATCCCACGAATGAGGTAGCCAATCCAGCACCTCCTGTAACTTCAACCCAATCTGCCACATCTGATGCAGTTGCAGCCCTGCTGCGATTCTTCTGTTGCTGCATCTCCTCCTCAAAACCCTGTTCATCAACACTCAGTTTATTTTCTTGTGCAATTAACCGGGTAAGATCAATGGGGAATCCATAGGTATCGTACAGTTCAAAAGCTGCTTTACCGGGTATAACACCAGAGGCTTTTGCACCAGCCATCAGGTCATCCATTTTCTTTAACCCCTTACCGAGGGTACGCAGGAAAGTTTCTTCCTCTTCCCTGACCACTTTGGCAACAAAAGCTGATTGTGCCTGAAGCTCTGGAAAAACATCACTGAACTGTACCGATAATCCAGGTATAAGCTCATGCAACATGGGCACCTTGACATCAAGGTAGGAGAAATAATAGCGTACTGCCCTTCTCAGAATCCTCCTGATAACATACCCTGCACCTGTATTGGAAGGAAGCTGACCATCTGCAATGGTAAATGCAATAGCCCTGATATGGTCTGCCAGAACCCTGAAGGCAACATCCTGCCTGGATTCACCGGCTGTATATTTCTTCCCGGAAATTTCTTCGGTCCGGCTTATAGACCCCGTAAAAATGTCGGTATCATAGTTGGATGTCTTTTTCTGGAGCACCCTAACCAGTCGTTCCAATCCCATCCCAGTATCCACATGCGTAGACTCAAGCGGCTGCAGACTGCCGTCCTTCAACCTGTTGTACTGAATGAATACGTTATTCCAGATTTCAATAACCTGGGGATGATCCTTATTTACTAGAAGATGGCCTGGAACCAATTTCCGCTCTTCATCAGGCCTGCAGTCTACATGGATTTCACTACAGGGGCCACAAGGACCAGTTTCACCCATCTCCCAGAAATTGTCTTTTTTATTACCCATGACAATATGGTCTTCAGGTAATAAATGCTTCCAGACAGAGAGGGCAATGGTTGAGGCCGGTATATTCTCTTTGGGATCACCTTCAAAAACCGTAGCATATAACCTGTCTTTCTCAATGCCATATACATCAGTCAGCAATTCCCAGCTCCAGGTTATGGCTTCTTTTTTAAAATAGTCGCCAAAGCTCCAGTTCCCCAACATCTCAAACATGGTATGGTGATAGGTATCCACACCTACCTCTTCCAGATCATTGTGTTTGCCACTTACCCGAAGGCATTTCTGTGTATCAGCTACCCGGTTATTGGGAGCAGGCTTGTTGCCCAAAAAGTAATCTTTGAACTGATTCATGCCTGCATTGGTAAAAAGCAGCGTTGGATCATCCTTTAACACGATGGGGGCTGAGGAAACAATCTTGTGCCCTTTTTCTTCAAAAAATTTCAAAAATCTGCTACGTATTTCAGCTGATGTCATTTTAACCCTTTTTTAAGTAGTCAAAAAAGACGGCAATAGTCTATATTTGCCGAACTTTTAGCGTTGCAAAAGTACATTTTTTAAGGAAGCAAGCAGGTGAAGAAAATCAGATATTACTACAACATCAATACACTCCGCTACGAAAAACAGGTAGTGCCCCTCCGTGTGACCCTGTTCCGGATACTTGCTTTTATTTCAGCTGCGGTGGTAACAGGATTGCTTATTGTGACCTTTGCATTTAAATTTCTTGACTCCCCCAAAGAAAAACTTCTGAGGGTTCAAATAGAGAAAGCTGAAGAACTGAACCGCATTTATGCTTCCCGTTTTCAGGATATCGATGAGCGGATGAAAGAGCTGGAAAACAGGGATAATGAAATTTACCGGACTGTTTTCGAAGCAACACCTATACCGGACAGTGCCCGGGCTAAAAATCTCGAAGACAGGGAACATCTGCAAAATGTGGCCAGAATGGACAACAACGAAATGGCTGCAGGCATCTTTTCATCTCTCAACGCACTCTACAACAGACTTGATATACAGGAAAAGTCATACAAAGAGATTGAGGGCATGATTAAAAACAAGGAAAATCTGATTGCCAGTACTCCTGCCATCCAGCCACTCAGTAACAGAGACCTGAACAGGCTCTCATCAGGTTTTGGATATCGTATTGATCCGGTTTATAAAATGGTTAAATTCCATCCGGGACTTGATTTTACCGCCCCTCAGGGAACGCCTGTTTATGCCACTGCTGATGGCACGATTGAAACTGCCGGTAACCTGGGTAACGGATATGGCAATCATGTGGTTGTTAATCATGGGTATTCGTATAAAACATTATACGGACACATGTCCAGACTAAAAGCCAAAAGAGGACAAAATGTAAAACGTGGAGAGGTCATTGGTTATGTAGGATCAACAGGAAAATCAACCGGTCCGCACCTGCATTACGAAGTGTTCAAAGGCAAAAAAAGATTGGATCCCATTTATTTCTTTTATAACGACCTTACACCGGAACAATACCAGCGTATCCTCAAACTCGCTGCTTCCAGAAATCAGTCGTTTGATTAACCTAACCATGTGCATAACTGGAAGGTATTCTCCTGTAAATAGAACTTAAATTTGTTCCCATGTTGCACCAATTGGATCTATTTGGAGGAGAACCTGTTAAGCTTGAGGGAAAATCTCAGCCTGCAGCCTCACGGAGTGCAAAAACTACCAAAGAAAAAAAACCTGCAAGTGAAATAGAGGAAACTAAAACTGTAGTGAAGCAACCAGCAGCTCCTTATCTCAACCAGCCTGATTTATTTGCTGAAATAGATACCAAAGATTTAAAGGCAAATCGCCCAGATGTTGAAAAACAAACAATAATTCAACCTGAGGCATTACCCATTCAGGAAGTCAGCCAACCTTTGATAACAGCTTCGGCAAATGAATCTGACCATCCCTTACAAACAGAATCAGAGGTGATTAACCCAATTCCGGCAGAGGTTGAGCCAACGAACCGAAAACAAAAAAAATCTAACCAAGCACCAGTCGATTCAGATCAGGTCAAACCAATAGCACCAGAAATCCCTGGTGATGACGTTCTTTTTTCCAAACAATACTACCCTATCAGTGAAGTGGCTGGCATGTTTGGTGTAAACATTTCACTTTTGAGATACTGGGAAAAAGAATTTGACATCATCAAACCCAGGAAAAACAGAAAGGGAGACAGACTATTCAGACCTGCTGATATCAAAAACCTCAAACTGATTCACTTTTTGCTCAAGGAGAAAAAATACACCATCAAAGGAGCAAAGGACTTTCTAAAGAAAGGCAAATCTGTTACTGAAAAATTTGAAGCTGTTGCTGTTTTGAAGGGTATTCGTACAATGCTCGTGGAACTAAAATCAGCATTAAGTTAGAGATATAATTCAGCATTAAAGGGGCTTTCTTACTCAAACAAAAACAATTCATTTACTTATTCTTGCTCAGTACCTCGTCAATATAAACGGGATGATGGTGCGTTGTTTTCATGAATGATTTTTTCGCTTTGCCTAACTGTAATGAGGCTAAAACCTGCGAAATGAGAAACTGCGGTAATCCCTGCAAGGCATTTTTATACCTCATCTCATTGGTTTTCAACCTGACAATCAGTATAAACCCAAAAACAAAGATGAACAGGCATGCAAACCAATATAAAGATAACCAAGGTCTCCAAAATAAATCCACAATCATAAACAGGATGGCAGTACCAATAGTCATAAACAGCGGCGGCCTGATATTGGCGAATCCAAAATAAATCCTGTTAAAATCGAGTTTAAATAGTGCATTCAGAAAAAACTTTAAATTCTGACGCATATATTTGATCTGTGCACTGATCCACCTGGTTCGCTGACGCTGTAATGCTGCAGCGTCAACGATTTTTTCATCGTATAAAACAGCCTCTTTGGCAAAAGCTATTTTCTCTACAGCAGTAGCCAGGTGAATTTGTAATTTTTTATCAAACCCTCCGAGGTTATCCAGATAGGAAATCCCATCATACAGTTTTCTTTCAAATGCTATACCCGCACCCCAAATAGCTGAAGAAAATCCAAGCTCCATCCGCATTTCACGATCAACAAAAAAATTATACAAATCCCCAACGGCATCCATAAGCGCAATAGGTGTTTCAGTATTTTTTGCTTTAAAATCAGACTGTACAACCCTGTAACCTTTTTGAAAATATTTATTCATCACTTCCAGATATGCAGGATGGAGCAGGTTATCCGCATCAAGAATGATGACCACTGAATTTGGATCTTCAATATGCTGCATCGCAAAGGCGATAGAATCAATTTTGGAATTAAGTAGCCCGGAAGGGTGAAGGGTTTTAACCCGGGCTGCATCAAAACTTACAGAAAGCGGGATTTGATCGGCAACCACAAAAGCCTGAAAGCCTTTATAGGTCTGCTTCTGAAGTGAATCCAACAATGGATTTATGAATGCAACTTCCTGATGAGCTGTAATAATAATATTGAATTGGAAATTATATTCCGTTTTAACCGGCATGCGATGGATTCGTTCTCGTAAACCCAGTTTTCTTGAAATAACATGAAAAGAGTAAAAACCAAATGGTATCAAAAGGTAAACTGAAAAAACCAGTTGTATCGCTACAATCAGATTACCTAACAATCCATTAAAATCATGCATTTTATGTTATTTTAATCAGCCAGTTTATTCATTCCCACCGGAATGTTATAAATCACAATCCCTCTTTGCCCCAAGATATAGAGTCTTTGTCCGCATACAACAACCTGATTGTCTGAACCAATTGTCAGATCATTCAGATCAAGTAATTCCATTGTTTTTAGGTTTTTCAAATGATAACCCATCAGCTTACTCCCCTTTATACCAATCACTATTTCACCTATTCCGTGCACATTGTTCCACCCTTTTAATGGTATGGTATTGCGGTAAGCACCCAACTGATCAAATAGCATGAGTCCGTTTGCTGCATCATACATGCACACATACTTTTCCAGTTCAAAAATAACATCCGGATTAGGATTCAATCCCAGTAAAAGGCGAAGGTCACTGGTTTCAAGTTCAACAACACCCTGATCACTCAGTTTCTTCAAGCGGGCATCCAATTCATCAAAGAGCCATATTTTATTATCATAACTCTGTGCGATGGCATTTACCTGAAAAATATTTGTTTTGCGCAAATCGATTCTATTCACAACCTGCATAAAACGATCCAGCATCAGGATTGTTTTGTATGACTTAAAGTAAAGCAAAGTTCGTAAGGGGTTATCTGTTTTAATGCTATGCAACTTACCGAATCGTTTTACTTCATTGAAAACACCTGTAGAATCAAAAACTGCATTGTATTTTTTAAGTTGTCCGCCCTGAGCAAGCGTAAATATGTTGCCGAGCAGGTCTGGCTTCATGTAAATGAATTCACCTTTTATCTCACCTACCTGCTGTGGCGATGCAACCTGCTGAGCCCAAAGCTGCAAATGAAGCATAGTAATGAAAACCGACAATATCAAAAGCCTATGCTTCACCGGGATAAGTTTTCATGTTGATGGATGACCCGTGAAACTCTGCGTATGTAAAATACCTGATCCAATCTCCCAGATTAATATATGTTGAATCTTCGCTAAGTTGAAACAAAATAGGAAGGTGCCTGTGACCAAAAATGAAGTAATCATAATGTTCACTTTTCAGCTGCTCTTTGCAGTAAATGATCAACCACTCTTTATCTGCTCCAAGAAAAGTAGCATCCGAATCACCGGTAGCAGACCGGCTGCCTTTGCTCATCATACCTGCCAGTCCGATTCCTAAAAATGGCGGAATCAAACCAAAAAGGAATTTACAGATGGGATTTCTGAAGATTTTCTTGAGGAATTTATACCCATAATCACCCGGACCCAGTCCGTCTCCATGACCAATCAAAAACTTTTTACCATTAAACTCAAAAGTCTTGGGCGCGTAGTACACCGGAATGCCCAATTCCTGTTCAAAATAACCAGACATCCACATATCATGGTTGCCAACAAAGAAATGCATCTCAATGCCTGCATCCCTGAGCTCAGCCAGTTTCCCCAAAATACGAACATAGCCTTTGGGAACGACTCTTTTGTATTCAAACCAGAAATCAAAGAGGTCTCCTACGATAAAAAGAACAGCTGTTTCTTTTCTGATACTTTCCAGAAAGGAAACTATTCTTTTCTCCCTGATTAAACTGGACTGGTGATCAGGAACTCCTAAGTGGAAGTCTGACAGAAAATAAACTTTTTTTCCTTCCGGGATGAGCATGCACAAATATAATCAGATAAAGAAAAATGCAGACAGGTCACTTGTCCAGCAGGAAACAATATACCTCTTTAGGACCATGAACGCCAACAACCAGTGTTTTTTCAATATCTGCAGTCCGGCTCGGACCGGTTGCAAAACTAACCATGGATGGCATTTTATTTCCATATTTCAGTTGCATGGCTGCCAGGGCATCTTTCACATCATAAACAAGCTGGCTAACCCTGGCGATACAAATGTGTACAGGAGTATAGACACTTGTAGTTCTGCCTGAAGAAACAGCACTGCTTAAGACCATGCTTCCCGTTCTCGCAACCAGAAATTCACATTGCGTAATGGCTACATCTGAATCTGCCAGCGGTGCTGATGAAAATGTTGATAGTCCAAATGAAGATAAAATGGCCCTGATATTTTCATCCAGACAGTATATTTCTTTCCAACCCTGTTGGCTTATCAGATCTTTCAACTGAGCAACAAGGTCTTCTTCATCTCCACAAAAAGAAAACTTACCGAGGAGGGATGTAAATTTTTCGGCAAAAATTACGGCAAGATCACCATCAGGCTGCTCAAAAGCAAAGTCAGTTCTGTCAATCTCAGGATAAGGCTGAGGCACTTTCTGTGTCAAAGCCTTTCGCACATTCTTGAGTATGGTTTCCCTGGCTGCTGATGATTCCATAACTTATTCTGCTGACTTTGTTTCGGTTTGATCAGGAGTAGTTGAATCCGCTTCAGGTGCTTGCTCCTGTTTTTCAGTATCCGGAGCATCATCAGCAAAAATCTTTTTTTCCTCGTATGGTCTTTTTCCAATCAAATCTTCAACATCCTGCTGATGCAATACTTCACGCTCAAGCAGAGCCAATGCAATTTTTTCAACAGCATCCTTTTTTTCAGTCAGGAGTGTTAGTGTTCGCTGATAAGAGTCTGCCACAAGTTTCCTGACTTCATCATCAATCAGTTTACCCGTTTCCTCACTGTAAGGTTTTGTAAATGAATTGTCTTGCGAAGGATCATAGAAGCTCACATTGCCCACCTTCTCACTCATACCATAAACGGTGACCATGGCATAGGACATCTTTGTAACCTGTTGAAGGTCGTTTTGAGCTCCTGTAGAAATTTTCCCAAAGAAAATCTCTTCACTTGCCCTTCCCCCCAGCGTCATACACATCTGGTCACTGAGCTGGTCTGTATTATACAAATATTGTTCTTTTGGTGTGTATTGCGCATAACCTAAGGCAGCTACTCCCCTTGGAACGATGGTTACCTTCAGCAAAGGATAAGCATGCTCAAGATACCAGCCGCATACGGCATGACCGGCTTCGTGATAAGCGATAATTTTCTTTTCCTCGGGCAGGATAATTTTATTCTTCTTCTCAAGACCACCAATCACCCTGTCGATAGCATCCTGAAAATCATCCATATCAACCTGCTCTTTTCCTTTTCTCGCAGCAATCAAAGCAGCTTCGTTACAAACATTGGCAATATCTGCCCCTGCAAATCCCGGAGTTTGTTCAGCCAGCTTGTGTATATCAAGTTTATCAGAACGTTTGATTGGCTTGAGGTGAACCAGAAAGATTGTCTCTCTTCCTTTTACATCGGGCTTATCGATGCTTATTTGTCTGTCGAACCTGCCCGGCCTCAAAAGGGCACTGTCAAGTACATCAGGCCTGTTAGTAGCAGCCAGAATGATTATACCACTGTCTCCTCCAAATCCGTCCATCTCAACAAGCAACTGATTGAGTGTATTTTCACGCTCATCATTGCTCATCATCATATTTTTGCCCCTTGCCCTTCCGATGGCATCAATCTCATCAATGAAAATAATACACGGAGCTTTTTCCCTTGCCTGCTTAAACAAATCCCTCACCCTGCTGGCACCAACACCCACAAACATCTCCACAAAGTCAGAACCTGACATGGAGAAAAACGGCACCTGAGCTTCACCCGCCATGGCCTTGGCCAACAAGGTTTTTCCTGTTCCCGGAGGACCAACCAGCAATGCGCCTTTTGGAATTTTACCACCCAATGCTGTGTATTTTTTGGGATTTTTAAGGAAATCTACGATTTCCATCACTTCCTGTTTTGCTTCATCCAATCCGGCCACATCAGCAAATGTGATGTTAACCTTTGTTCCTTTATCAAACAACTGGGCTTTGGATTTACCGATATTGAAAATTCCTCCGCCACCAGAACCAGCTCCGCCGCCTCCCATTTTACGCATCATAAGCACAAAAAGCAGTCCGAACATCAACAACGGAAAAAGAAATTGCAAGAGTGGACCAAAAAACTCAGGATCACTCACCGGATCAACAGGCACCGGCTCAACCTGAGGATGTTCAGTAAAATATTTATCCAGATTCTGCTGATAGTCGTCAACTTTTGAATAGCTGAACTGAAAATGCGGCCCCTTGGATTGTTTTGCATAAACAAGCTTATCGCCGAGCAACTTCTGGTATGCGGGCTTGGCAAGGCTGTCTGGCTTGATAAACACCCTGATCACACCCTTGTTTTTGACAGGCTCAAGTTTGGCTACATCATTTGCAACAAGCATTTTCTGCTTGAATTCCAGCTCGGTGATATTCCTTGCATCAGGAGTTACACCCCGCATGACCTGATAACCGATGAGCATTACTGCAGCAATTATATATATCCAGTAAAAGCTGAACTTAGGACCCTTTGGAGCCGGTCCGTTTCCACCATTTTCCCTGTTTCTTTTCAGTGATGAAAAGGGATTGGAACGCTTTTCACTGCTGTTATCTTCCTGATTCATATGTAGCGCTTTGTTACTTTTAATTTTTTGATTTCACGGTTTTACCGGATTTCTTTACCGTATCAGTTATTTGCTCTTCCTCAGCATCTCCATCACCCCACATTTCCTCAAGTTTGTAAAACTTCCTGGTTTCGCTGAGAAAAATATGTACAACAACATTGACATAGTCAACCAGGATCCATTGTGCTGCAGAATGCCCCTCGTGTTTGTAGGGAGGCTCACCACATTCTTTCTTAACCTGCACTTCAACCCAGTCTGCAATAGCTTTTACCTGTACGGTAGAAGATGCTTCACATACGATGAAGAAATCTGCTACAGCCTCAGGTATTTTCCTCAGGTCGAGTGAAATTACATGTTCTCCTTTCTTGTCTTGTATAGCGTTGATAATAACCTTGAGTAACTTACTGTTTCTATTCAGCCTGGTTAATTTCGCAGGGGCGGGACTTTCTTCTGATCTTACTGACAAAAGTTGTTTTTTTAATTGTTCAATGACTATATTGTCAAAATTAAGGATAATTTTAATGCTTTTGGTGCACAATACATGATCGGCAAGCCCTTTAACATATTACCCGTCACAGACAGTACCAATAACCATGCCATGCGGCAAATCAGGGAAGGACTTGTAAGCCATGGAGAGGCCTATTTTGCCCTTGAGCAAACTGCAGGAAAAGGACAAACAGGAAGGATCTGGACGAGTGAAACAGGCCAGAACATCATGATTTCTATTGTTTTATCAAAGAACCTACCCGAAATAAGCAATCAATTCCGCCTTTCAACAGCCACTGCACTGGCCTGCCATGATTTATTCAACACTGAAACTGCAGGAGATACAACCATCAAATGGCCCAATGACATTTATTGGCGTGACAGAAAGGCAGGAGGTATACTCATTGAAAATGTCATTTCAGGTAGAAACATAACCCATTCGGTTCTTGGCATCGGACTAAATATCAATCAAACGCAATTTCCTGATGTCGGAAAAAAAGTTGTTTCCCTTAAACAGATAACCGGCAAAACATACGACCCGATTGATCTTGCCGGAAAATTATGCAGCTTCCTGACTCAAAGGCTTGAAAATAGCATTGACAGCAGATTTGCAGCACAACTCAAGGAATTCAATACGCATCTTTTCCGCAGGCATGAAAAAGTCAGGTTTCTGCACAACGAAAAGGATGAAGAAGGTATCATCAGTCATGTTACTGAAAAAGGTAAACTCTGCATCAGACAACAGCAATCACTGTATGTAAGCCTAGGAGAAATTACCTGGTTGCTATAATCCGAACCCCGCCGCAATTTCTTCAGCATGCACCTTGACCTTGGGCTTCGTAATAATTTTAACCAGTTTACCAGTTTCTCCGATCAGAAATGTGGTTCTGATTATGCCCATGTACTTATTCCCATATAACTGTTTTTCTCCCCAGACGCCGTATTTTATGGCCAATTCTTTATCGGTATCAGCAATAATCCGGAATGGCAAACTATGCTTACCAATGAATTTGAGATGAGATTTGGCATCATCAGGACTAACCCCAATAACCACAATTCCTTTTGACTCAAGATCTCCGAACCAGTCACGTAAGTTGCATGCCTGTACAGTACAGGTGCTGGTATCGTCTTTCGGGTAAAAATAAAGAGCAAGTTTTTTCCCTTTGAAATCAGCCAGTTTAATCTTATTGCCATCCTGATCAACAGCTGTGAATGCTGGAGCCTTTTCCCCTTCAGTTAGTTCCATTTCTTTTAGTTTCTGGTTACAATCCAATCACGGGTTGTGGTATTACCCGCTTCATCTTTAACAACAGCTGTAAGTTTATGTTCACC
>CANHUF010000031.1 GCA_947463715.1 Sphingobacteriales bacterium | reverse complement strand
TGCAACGTCAGCACCCCTTGCAGCAGCGTTTTGTGAAATCCATGCTTTTGCTTTGGATGATTGTGGAACAAAGAATGAACCTGCAGGTGCATCGTTTATGGCAGCAGTGGTGATGAAAACCGGAATGTTTTCACTGAGTAAACCATTCACTGCAGCATAGGCATGGTTATTGGCGGCACTCAGCAGGTAGCCGGCTTTGGCTGTACCAGTTTCCAGTTTTCCGGTTAGTGCAATCAGCTCTCCGGGTTGCATGGCTTTAAACTGGCCTGCAACTTCGTCCTGTATGCGGTCAAATGAAACGCCCATCTGATAAGCCAGTGTCCAGCCGGCAGCATCATAAGGGGGTACCGGTGGTCCGCCCGGGTACTGGAAGTCATTGGGATGGTCCTGTGGTTCAAACATATCCAAAATGTGCGGACGAAAAGCCTGATCGCATTTCACAATGAAGGAACCTGCAGGATAGGTTTTGTTGTTGTGTGTGAATGTGTTTTCTGCCTGATGTACTACAATGCCTGTTCTGATCAGTGCATTGAGGAAACGCTTTGCAGTGGTGAAGTCGCCCTGATTTGCGGGAATTATATATGCCCTGGGATCACGCAGTTTGGGATTGTTGAAGACACTATCATAATGCTTCATGGGAATGTTGCTGATATTTCTGCCCCATCCTTCAGGAACATTGCCTTCAGCTGAAGCCGAAGACTTGGCAGCCTGTTCTTTTTTGAAGAGCTCAGTTATTGCATCCGCATGTTTCGGATAATGTGTCCAGCTATCTTTTTTCCCCTTTTCAATGGAGTTCTTACCCATCCGGTAAATATTATACAGCAGTTCATCTCTGTGCCGGCTGGCATACATCAGCACTGCATAATTCATGGATACCGAGTAGTCAATTGAATTGCGGAAATACCATTTACGGGGTGTGATTGGATTGGGATTGGCACTGCTTGGGATCAGTCGGGATGGCACCAATGGAATAGCAGAAGGAGTTGGAGAACCGATGATTTCTGTGAGCAGTCCGATCATGTTGTGGAAATAAGTTGTCGTCCTCAAACCCCCGTTATACCATGTTGAGTAAGGTGATCCAGCACGTTGGGTAAATCCTGGTTTGCCTTCCGCATTTAATCTGTTGATCATCGCGGCGCCAACAGCATCTAGGCTGGTCATCACCAGCGGATCATAAACGTGGTTGAAGGGGTCACGGAAAGGAGGGCCTGCTACCACAGCGCCGGGAGGGCCAGTCTGGTGGTGGTTATACATGATTTGTGGGATCCAGTCGATGAACAGCTGTCGACCCATATTTTGGGTTTCTTTGAGGTTCAGCATGTAAAAGTCGCGGTTATTGTCATGACCGGCATATTTTTCGTACATCCTGGGAAGGAAGCTGGTAGATCTTTTGGATGTATCGCTGTTCCGCATATACCAGTCGGATACAAGTTCCTGTCCGTCAGGATTGGCATGCACCATCAGGATAATGGTATTATCCAGTATGAACTTTGTTTCCTCATCATTCCTGTTGTTGAGCTGGTAGGCCAGTTCAATCAGCTGGTGGGCGCCTACTACCTCTGTAGCATGCAAACCGCCATCAATCCACACTATTGCTTTACCCTGGGCAGCGAGTGACCTGGCCATTTCATCAGACAGTCCGTCTGCTCTTGCCATCCGCTGTGAAATCTCCTGAAAACGCTTCAGGTTTTTGTGATTTTCGGGGGAGGTGATGATCATCATGAACTGATCCCGGCCTTCTTCTGTTTTTCCAATGCTCGTGAGGATGGCACGTTCAGAGGAGGCATCGAGTTTTTTGAAATAAGCTTCAGTTTGGGAGTAGTTGGCGAGCATGTAGTTGTCGCCAATGTTGAATCCAAAATGCTCCTTAGGAGAGGGTACAGACTGAGCCGTTCCAGACAGGGTTATGAACAGCAGAAGTAATGTAAACAGTTGATTTTTTAATGATTGCATGCTATAAAGTTGATGACGTAATTTACTTATTTCAGGTAAAACCACCCTATTTGGTGACAAACTAAACACAAACGCTGCATGGTTTTTGGAAAAATTACTGAAAACGTTTTCGCAAAAAACACCTTTTATCCACATTATAGTGATAAAATCACCTTAACTTGAAACTGCATTTTCAGATTATTAAACCTAAACGACGCTTAGTCATGAGAAAAAAAAGCATGGGCAGAATCCTGTCTGTTGCCATTTTCAGTGTTTTCACGCTGATGGTAATACAGGTTAATGCCGAGAAAAAGTCAGCCGCCGGACTTCTTAAGTCTGAGAAATTTAATTTCCCCCCGGTAGACGTTACAGGTACTGTAACGGATGTTCGTAACGCACCACTTGCCGGAGCTACAGTTACAATCAAGGGAACCCGTTCTTCTGTAGTAACAGACCAGAATGGTAAGTACAGTTTAAAAAATGTTCCTGATAATGCAGTATTGCAAATCAGCTTCAGTGGTTACATTACTGAAGAGGTTGCTGCCAAATCTGCAGGAAAAGTAACCATGCGCGAGCAGGTTAACCAGCTTACAGATGTGGTAGTAATCGGTTATGGTACAGCCAAGAAAAAAGATGTAACCGGTGCCGTTGCTCAGGTAAAAGCCACACAGCTTGAAAATGAGAATCCACGTTCTGTGCAGGACATGCTCAGGGGTAACGCACCCGGTCTTGACGTAGGATTCAATGCTTCAGCTAAAGGTGGTGGTTCGCTGCAGGTTAGGGGTCGTGCTTCACTGACGGCTTCAACTTCTCCGCTGATAGTTGTTGACGGGGTAATTTATCCTGGTGACCTTTCAGACATCAACCCCAATGATATCCAGACTGTAGACGTATTGAAAGATGCGAGCTCTGCAGCGGTATTTGGTGCGCGTTCTGCGAATGGTGTAATCCTGGTAACCACAAAACGTGGTAAGGCAGGTAAGCCTGTTATCACAGTTAACTCCAACTATGCCTTTAACAGGATTTCCCGCTGGCCTGGTTTGTTGAGTCCTGATGAGTTTTTCGACTGGCGTTCTGATGTTATCTGGAGCCAGCGTGGATTTGACTCCACTTCCAAGCCTGGTATCAAATATTGGGCTGTTGACCCCCGTAAATTACCTGCAGGAAGCATTTCTGTAAATGACTGGCTGGCTCTCGGAGGTAATCCTGCCACTTCAGATCCTGTTGCTGTTTGGTTGAACCGTGTAGGTGGAAACCAGGGAACTTCAGCTATTTCTCAGGAGAGTTACAAGAACAATACGCCAATTGATTGGGAATCATTGATTCTTAACAAAGATGGCCGCCAGCAAGACCACACGGTGAGTGTTTCCGGAAGGGCTGGTGCTACTAACTATTATTCATCCTACGGTTACTATGAAAATACCGGAATGGCTCAGGGTGAAAAATTCAAAACGCTACGTACAAGGCTTAACCTGGAGACTGAAGTAGCTAAGTTCTTGTCTATTGGTTTGAACATGCAGTTCGCCAGTCGTGATGAAGGACAAACTCCGGTTAGTATCGGTGATATGCTGGGTACTTCACCATTTGGTAGCCTGTTCCAGGCTGATGGTCGCCTGCGCGCCAGTGCCAACGATGACGTAGGTAACAATACCAATCCGCTCATGACTCCATACTACGTAAAACGTATGTTGAAGTTCAATAACCTTTTTGGGTCTGTTTATGCCAAGGGTAAATTGCCTGCAGGATTCTCCTATCAGGTGAATTTCACTCCAAGGTTTGAGTGGGTACAAAACTATGAGCACATTTCTTCACAGCGTCCTTTGTTGGAGAGCCGTAATGGTATCACATCCAGAAGGGAAGACAGAACCTATCAGTGGCAGATCGATAACCTCCTGATGTGGAATAAGAAATTTGGTAAGCATACGGTTGATGCAACTGCACTCTTGAATGCTGAGGAATTCTTCTTCTTCTCCAATACCATCAATGCTGAGAACTACTCTCCAAATGATAACCTCGGCTGGAATGGTATACAGGCAGCAGCTATAAGGAACATCAGCGCCAATGATCAGTATCAGACAGGCGATGCCCTCATGGGAAGGGTAAACTATGCTTATGATGATAAGTACCTGCTTACCCTCACTGCCCGTCGCGATGGCTATTCTGCCTTCGGACAGGGTAATCCCCGTGCAACCTTCCCTTCAGCAGCTTTGGGTTGGGTAGTGACAGATGAAAAATTCATGCAGAAAACGCTTAATGTGCTTGACTACCTGAAGGCACGTGTTTCTTATGGTGAGAATGGTAACAGGGAAATTGGTCGGTATGCTGCCCTAGCTCAGCTTTCTTCAGCCAACTACCTTTACACTACACCAGGTGGCATCAACGTACCTGTGGGTGCTGTGGCTACTGTGAACATGGCTAACCCCAACCTTCGTTGGGAAAGGCAGCGTTCTGTTAACTTTGGCTTAGATTTCAGTTTCAAGGGTGGAAAGATTTCCGGTGCTGTGGATTATTACATCCGCAATACCAGTGATTTGCTTGTAAACAGGGCATTACCCAATATTACTGGTTTTGCCAGTGTAGTAACTAACCTTGGTAAGGTAGATAACTCCGGTTTCGAGTTTAGCTTGAACACTGAAAATCTGAAGACAAACAACTTTGTTTGGAGAACAAGCCTGGCTTTGTGGAGCAACAAAAACAAGATCATAAGTCTCTACGGTAAAGTTCCGGTTACTGATGCAAGTGGTAATGTTACAAACGTTGAGCAGGATGACCGTGCGAATGGCTGGTTCATTGGTAAGAACATCAATACCATTTGGGATTTCCGCATATTGGGTGTTTGGAGAGTGGATGAAGCAGCAACAGCAAGGTCATATGGTTTCGCTCCTGGTGATTTCAAGCTTGACGATGTTAACAAGGATGGTAAGTATACTATTGACGACCGTGTATTCCTGGGGCAAACAGCTCCTAAGTTTAATGTAAACCTGAGGAATGAGTTCACCCTTTACAAGAACTGGGATGTATCCTTCCAGTTATATGGACGTTTTGGTATGCTTTCTCAATTCAATGAGGCAGCAAACGTTGATCGTTTCTATGACCGTTCTCAGTTTTACAAGCGTCCTTACTGGACCCCAACGAATCAGATTAACGACTATGCAAGGATGATGTCTTCTTTGGGTTCAGGTATTGGATTGAATGTTTGGAGAAAATCTTCATTTGTTCGTATAAACAACGTGAGTCTTGCTTACACCATGCCTAAAAGTGTAACAGATAAAATGAAGTTTCAGAGTCTGAAACTGTATTTCAACATTCAGAATGCCCTTACTGTAAGTCCATGGGAATTCTTTGATCCTGAAAACAAAGGATTCACGCCTTCTTATGGTACTTTTGGTATCAACCTGACACTCTAATTATTAGCAGAAACATTCAAATCATTTGATATGAAGCAGAAATTAAACCGATTAACAAAATACCTGGTCTCTCTGGTCGTGGTATTGCTTATGACCCAGTCCTGTAACAAGGATTGGCTGGCGCCTAAACCCCTTTCATTCTTCTCCCCTGAGAATACCCTTGTTGACGAGAAGGGTTTCAATGCCGGTCTTGCAGCTATTGCACGTCAGGTAAGGGATGAGTTTTATGGAGATGGTCACCCTATGATCACTGAAAACATATTTTCGGAAGTTGCGGTGGAAGGAACAACTGACAAGTTTGGCCCGGCCGTAAACCTCAATTTTCTGATTACACCGGATGCAAATCTGAACAGTGCCGATTTCAACAGGATTGGTTGGTACTGGGAGCGCTGGTACGTTGTAATCAGGCTGGCAAATACCATCACTACCCGCATTACGGATGTAAAGGGTATTACTGATGCTGCTAAAAACGTAATCATTGGTAAAGCAAATTTCTACAGGTCTTATGCTTATTACAGACTTGTAAATCAGTTCGGAGATGTGCCAGCCACTTTCAAGGAATTGACTGAAGCAAAACTTGATTTCCAGTCGGTTAAACGTGACGTAATCCTTCAGCGTCTGAAGACTGATCTTGAGTTTGCAGCACAACATGTACCCTGGACTGGCAATAAAGGTGATATAAACAGGGCTGCTGTTTATCATTTGCTGGCAAAAGTTCAATTATCACTGGCTGATTTTGATGGTGCCATCGCTTCAACAAGTCAAATCATTAACAACGGCTCATACAGGTTGATGACTAATCGCTTTGGTGTGGATGCGGGTGTTGCATCAAAGAACGTAATATGGGATCTTCACAGAAGGTCCAATAAGTTTTCAGCAGCAAATACAGAGGTTCTTTTTTCTGTGATTGACCGTTTTGGTGATCCGTCTGCTACCACCACAGGAACTACTTCCATGCGTCAGGCATTACCCTTCTTCTCTTCAGCAGCTATTATTACTCCGGACGGCAGATCAGGAATGCTTGCTGTAAGAGCAGAATTTGATCATATGCAGAACTATGGTCGCGGCATTGGCCGCTGCCGCGCTACACCATATGCTACCCGCTATATTTGGGATGATGAAAAAGACTGGCGTCATGACACCGTTTCAGGTAACTGGATGGATATGGAGAACCTGGTTTACAATAACGAGGGAACACTCAAGGGTAAATCACCATTTTATGGCGCAAGACTTAGGCTTTACGGCCCTAACAATACACTGCTTGTAAGTGGTGGTGATACCATCCGTACCTGGTTCTCATGGCCTCATTACAAATTGTATGTGGAAGATGAAATCAGGTATCCATTGCAAGGTGGAAATACCGACTGGTATGTTTTCCGCCTGGCAGAAACGCACCTGCTGAGGGCTGAAGCCTACTGGTGGAAAGGTGATGCGGCCAATGCAGCTGCTGATGTCAATAGGGTAAGAACAAGAGCAAATTGTGCACCATATACTGCAGCGCAGGTTGATATTGGTACTATTCTCGATGAGCGTGCAAGAGAACTCTATTATGAGGAGCCACGCAAGACTGAGTTAACCCGTATAGCTTTCACTTTTGCCAAGACTGGTAAGTCTTTCAATGGTAAGACATACAGCCTCAACAATTTTTCTCAGGCAAACTTCTATTTTGACCGTATAATGGCGAAAAATGATTTCTACGGCAAGAATATCAAAAACGTACGTGGTGATGCCTATACTATGAGTCCATATCATGTGTTGTGGCCAGTGCCAAGGCCGGCAGTACTTGCCAACAGCCTTGCAGTACTGAATCAGAATCTGGGTTATTCCGGTTCTGAAAAGAATATAGCACCGCTGGATAAGATACCTGATTAAGTTATCGTTTCTCATGAACAGTGACCGCCCTGCTCCTTTTGGAGTGGGGCTTTTTTTGGAATAGCGATTAGGAATTATTCAGTAAATTGCTGTACAATTATTTCAAATGAAAAGAATCAATAAAATTTCACTGCTCTTAACAGGATTAGCTGTTTGCATGGCTTTTCTGCAGTTTAAAAATGCAGAAGATCATAAGGCAGCATTAGAAGATCCCAAAAAAATTTATACCGAAAAATGTGCCTCGTGCCACGGTGAAAAAGTAGAAGCCTTTGTTGACCGCAAATGGAAACATGGTACCAGCAAAGCTGAGCTTGTAAAGAGTATCAAAGAGGGATATGCTGATTTCGGAATGCCAGCATGGGGGGAAATCATTCCTGATAAGGACGTTCAGGGTCTGGCTGATCTGATCACCGAAAGCCTGAAAACTGTTTCACAATATGATTTCACCAAGGAGAAAAAAAATGCGGATGGTCCGGCTATTTTTAAGTCTGCCGGCATGACCGTTAAACTAGATACCATTGCAACTGGATTAACCAGTCCCTGGGGTTTCGAGCAGCTTCCGGATATGACTTACCTCATCACAGACAGAAATGGTACTTTGTACCATGTTGATAAGAATAAAACCAAAACTGCCATCAAGGGAACTCCTGCTGTTTATGCAGAAGGTCAGGGTGGTATGCTCGATATTACCATTCATCCGAAATATGCAGAAAATGGTTGGATTTACATTTCCTACTCAAAAAGTAAGGTAGTAGATGGTAAAACATTGGGCACAACAGCTGTTGTTCGTGGCAAATTACGCAATGGTGAGTTTGTTGAGCATCAGGAAGTTTTTGAAGGTCTTCCCTATACTGCTACCAAGCACCACTATGGTTCAAGGCTTGTTTTTGATAAAAAGGGTTTCCTTTTTATCTCAATGGGTGAGCGCGGACAAGAAAAAGTATTCCCACAGGATCTGGAAACTGCTCCTGGTAAAATTCACCGCATCAAAGATGATGGCAGCATACCATCAGACAATCCATTTGTGGGCAAGGGTAAGGCTGTAGCGTCTGTTTATACCTATGGTAACAGAAATCCACAGGGTATGACCATGGATCCTGTATCAGGATTGATCTGGGAAACTGAGCACGGACCAAGAGGTGGTGATGAACTTAACCTGATTCAGTCAGGAGCTAACTACGGCTGGCCTGTAATCTCGTATGGCATCAATTATGACGGTAAACCCATTACTGCTATCAGTAAAAAAGAGGGTATGTCACAACCTGTTACATACTGGATTCCATCTATCGCACCAAGTGGTTTGACGTTTGTTTCCGGTGATAAATATCCGGCATGGAAAGGAAGCTTGCTGGTGGGATCGCTCCGCTTTAATCACGTCAACCGTTGTGTAATGAAAGATAATAAAGTAGTTAGCCAGGAGAAAATTCTTTTGAATATCGGCAGAACAAGAAATGTTGAAATGGGAAGAGATGGCTTTATCTATGTGGGTATTGAAGGACCAGGTACAGTTTTCAGGGTTGTGCCGCAGTAAGCATGGCAAAGGCAATAGTATTCACAAACGTTTCAGCAAAACATAAAAAAAAGGCGCTCAACTGAGTGCCTTTTTTGCATAATCAATGCATTTCTTTACTTCCTTAACGGCATTGGAATCTGCCGGTATGTCGTATTCCAGTTCCACTGAAACAGGTATTTTATATTTCTTTTTCTTCAACAATTGAAGTATCTCCACGATAGGTGTATCTCCTGTTCCCCAGGCAACATTGATGCCACCATTGGTTTTGTTTTTTCTGTCTTTTAGGTGCATGGATGTTATCCTGTCGTGTTTCGCTTCAATCAGTGCCAGCAGACTTTCTTTGGTATTGTTTCCACCTGCAGCAATGTAGTGTCCACAATCAAGGTTCATCGAATTGTAGGGCGACTGTGCCAGAGCTTCATCCCATGCTGTGTCTGTAGCCTGCAGGTGGGCATGGTAACCAACATACACTTTATGCTTAGTTGCGAGGTCACCCAGCCTTTTGGAGTGAGCAGGCTTACCGGGTATTTCAACTGTTACTGAAGTTGCTCCCAAAGCTTTGGCAGCTTTCATAGCGTATTCAATCTCGGCATCGCTGTTGTTTTCACCCAGTGCATTGGGTTTGTAAGCATAGATTGTTACGCCTGCTTCCTTGAATTTTTGTTTTATTTCAACAAATTTTTCCATGGATACAGTTTCACGCCAGATCTTTGATTTTTCAGCACGCTCTGCAAAAGATTTACGCATTTCATCAGTCATCTGTTGACGTTGCCCTCCTGCTGGCGGGCGCATGGGTCCGGTTGATGCATAAGGATTACCTGCATAGGCTTCTGCGGGGTCTCCCATCAGCTCAATGGCGTTGATGCCACATTCTTTGCAATAGCCGATCAAGTCGTCTATAGTGCCGGGCATACTCCTGAATGAATAGGTGATGGCACCAAGATAAACTTTGTATGCCTTATTGGTCTCAGTGAGTGCGAGCAGGTCTTTTGAAAGAAAAAGTCCTGACCCCAGAAGGGCTGTTTGTGAAAGGAAATTCCTTCTTGAATTTTTCGTATGGCTCATGTGAATAGATTTTATTATTGGATGATTATTGATTCAATGATTTGCGCAACAGTGCAACACTTTTTCTTACGCCTGAGTATGGGTCTTCTTTTCCTTCAAATTCAATCGAGATATAACCTTTATAATTGACGGATTTCAGGATTTTGATGATTCGCTCATAATCGAGTTCGAGGCTGTACCATTCACCACCACCATAATAGGTTTTAGCCTGAACGAAACTTGTTTTGGGTGCAATCATTTTCAATTTATCGTAGGGGTCTTCCAGAAAATTTCCGGTATCCATCAGTAAACCCAGCCAGGGAGAATTCACTCGTTCATGGATTTTGAGCATACCTTCAGGTGTAGAACCAAGTCCCCAGTGATTCTCGAGTGCGAGTAAAATACCCAGTTCTGCAGCTTTATCGAGACACTGGTTGATGCCATCAATGCACCATTTATAGCCATCTTCTTCGGTGTAACCAGGCAGGATCGGTTCTATTCCCCTGTTTTTCATCAACTCATCAAACGATTTGATGGTATTCCATCGGCCTGTATTGAGTCGGAGGCAAGGGATGCCCATCTTATAAGCCAGCTCCATGCAATGCAGTGTATGGTCTACGTGTTTCTTCAGTTCAGTTTTATCAGGTGTTACAAAGCCCTGGTGAATAGATAAACAGGTCAGCGCTATGCCGTTAAGAAATGCATGTTTTTTGATTTTTTGCAGGTATGCGTTATCCTCGCTTTCCATTTGCCTGTGTAAAACATCAATGCCATCAAGACCCATTGATGCTGCTTCATCTATAACTTTTTCAATGGGAAATTTATCACCTTTGAAATGCCAGTACGAATAACTGGAAACGCTCAGTTTTATTTTTGAATCTGCTAATGTCTGGATGGGTTGCATGGCCTGCGCAGGAAGTACTCCTGCCAGTGAGGCAAAACCTGCTGTTTGAAAAAAAGAGCGTCTTTCCATAACGATCTGATGATTTATAATAAATATACTGAATAAAATCCGGACTTCATTTAGCTTTGCTGGCATTAAAATATCAGAAAAAATGGATACTTCCTGGCTTTCAAGAACCAGTTTGCTTATTGGAGAAGAAAAACTGACACATCTCACAAAGCAGCATGTGATGGTGGTGGGATTAGGTGGTGTGGGTTCTTTTGCAGCAGAATTCATTGCACGAAGTGGAGTTGGAAGCATGACAATCATTGATGGGGATGTTGTTGATCCAACCAACAGAAACAGGCAGTTACCTGCCTTGTCTACCAACCATGGTATTTCCAAGGCATTGATTATGGAAGAGCGGCTTCGCGCCATCAATCCTGAGATAGCACTGACTGTGGTACGTTCATTTGTAAATCCTGATATGGTTAAGGAATTGTTTGCTGTTAAACCCGATTATGTCATTGATGCGATTGACAGCATAACACCCAAGATTACTTTTTTGAAAGAAGCCTATGGGCAGGGTATTCGTGTTGTAAGCAGCATGGGTGCTGGTGCAAAACTAGACCCAACAAAGTTGCAGGTAGTGGATATTTCCAAGACTTATAATTGTCCGTTTGCCCAGCAGATTCGTAAAAATCTGAAGCAGCATGGTATCCGTTCAGGTATCAAAGCGGTTTTTTCTCCTGAAAAGCATATCAAGGAAAGCCTGATGCTTACTGATGGAAAAAATTTCAAAAAATCAGCCTACGGAACCATATCTTATCTCCCTGCAGTATTTGGTGCCACAGCCGCATCGGTGGTGATCAGAGATCTGATCAGTGAAAATAGTTAAGGCCTAAAGCAATCAAATTTCCTGAGCGTCGTATTCATAAACCTCCCGGGAAAATGCTTTTTCCATCAGGTTTCTGTCGAATGCTTTTTCCTGGTTTGCCAAAAAAATTGTGGCAACACCATTGCCAATGAAGTTGGTTATAGCTCTTGCTTCAGACATGAACTTATCAACGCCCAGCAGCAGGGCCAGTCCCTCAACCGGTATTACATGCACAGCTGAAAGCGTTGATGCCAGCACAATGAAACCACTCCCTGTAACACCGGCTGCCCCTTTTGATGTGACCATTAGTATACCAATGATAGTCAGCATCTGGGCAAAAGAGAGATCAACATGAAATACCTGTGCCAGAAAGATGATGGCCATAGACAGGTAAATGGTTGTACCATCCAGGTTGAACGAATATCCCGCTGGAACAACCAAGCCCACAACTGGCTTTGCGCAACCCATTTTTTCCAGTTTCTCCATCAGCGATGGCAGGGCTGCTTCAGATGATGAAGTGCCCAGCACAATCAATAATTCTTCCTTGATGTAATTGAGAAACTTGATTAAGCTGATTTGATAATAACGAAGGATCATGCCCAGTATAGCAAACACAAAAACAGCCATGGTAATGTAAACAGTCAGCATCAGTTTACCCAGCGGAACTAAGGTGGCAATACCATATTTTCCAATGGTGAAAGCCATTCCACCGAATGCACCAACGGGAGCAAACAACATCACAAAATGAAGGGCTTTAAAGAGGTAACGTGATGCAAACTGAAGCGGTTGGATAACTTTTTCTTTTCCGCTGTATTTGCTGAGCACTATGCCAGTAATGATGGAAACAAGCAGAACCTGAATAGTTACATTATCACTGAGGAATTTTAACCAGGAAAACGACTGGGCTCCAGATGTGAATTTTGAAATATCGCCCCCTTTAACAGCATCTGTATTTACTCCTGCGCCGGGTTGGATGAAATGTGCTACCAAGATTCCAATCAGCAAGGCAAGGGTAGTGACGATTTCAAAGTAGAGAATGGCTTTACCACCAACTCGACCTACCTTTTTGAGGTCGTTCATGCCACTGATACCGAGGGTAATGGTTAGGAAGATGATCGGACTGATGAACCACTTGATTACGGTGATGAAGTGCTTGCCCAAGGGTTCCATCTGTATCCCCATTGCCGGCCGGAGATGCCCCAGCAGCGCGCCAGCAGTGATCGCTATCAGTACCCAGAAGGTGAGGTTTGTAACTATTTTTTTCAAGTATAAATTATTTAAAATGCGATTCACAAAGGTTGTTAAAGATAATACTTCAATGTATTGATTCCGCTTTCGCTGCACTACTTTTGCTGGATGAAAATTTCAGGTTTCACGATTATCCGAAATGCCATCATCAATGATTATCCGGCAGTGGAAGCCATCACTTCCATTTTACCTCTTGTGGATGAAATGGTGGTTGCCGTAGGTAAAAGTGATGATGATACACTGGGTCTCATTCAGGGAATCGGATCAGGTAAAATCAGGATTGTTGAAACGGAGTGGGACCTCTCACAATTGCAGGGCGGAAGGGTAATGGCCATTGAGACAGATAAAGCTTTTCAATCCATAGCACCAGACAGCGACTGGGGCTTTTATATCCAGTGTGATGAAGTGGTACATGAGCAGTATCATACCGCTATTAGGAAGGCATGCGAACAGTATCTTCATGATAAGCAGGTATTGGGTCTTGTATTCGGGTACCTCCATTTTTACGGCACTTATGATTACGTGGGAGATAGCAGAAGATGGTATAACCGCGAAATCAGGATCATCA
>CANHUF010000030.1 GCA_947463715.1 Sphingobacteriales bacterium | reverse complement strand
TAAGAGATGAGGTCCACCGCTTCGGCATCACATTCCACAGACAAAAAAGAAGCACGGGGACATTTAAAAATGAACTGGAAAGCATACAAGGTATTGGCAAAGAAACAGCCAGTCAATTGTTAATTCGATTCAAATCAGTTGCCGGAGTTAAAAGAGCCACACTGGATGAACTTTCAGCTGAAGTTGGAAAGGCAAAAGCAAATCAAATAAAAAAGGGACTTCAATGATCAATCCCACTGCGGTAAGTGATAGTGCTGCACAGTACAACTTCATTTAATGCAAAAAGCCGGCATGTGCCGGCTTTTTGCATTAAATAATTTTTTAGTAAGACCAGAGATCCTGCTCAAAATTGAAGATCCTGGATTTAATATTTTCACCTTCAAGAAGCCTGAGGATATCGTCTTTGATATATTCCTTAACGAACATGTCATAAGGATTTTCAGAGCTGGACTTGATTACATAGCTTGCAAAAAACCTGCTCTCAAACAATTCTTCCCAGCTCATGCGTGCGCCAAAATTCTTTCCGTTGTATACTTCGTACAAAGATAACACGGGTCTCAAATCCGGATAATAAATCCAGAAAATCGGGGACTCACCAAGAACTGTACCCGTATTTTCATCAACATACGTTTTTACAGGTGCAATACCAAGTATTCTGGTAAACATACGGGAAGCTTCCTTGTCAAAAACCCATTCTTCCTTGATTCTGAACTTCACAATCTCATCAGGATTAAAGTCTTTACAAACAAGAGAATCTTTCATAAAGCCTTTGGTACCAGTTGGATCTTTTGCCCAATCCATCACCTGGATGGAATCACATTTTCCTGAAATGATTGAACCAACTTTTTCAAGAGTCATGGGTGTTGTAAACCTGTCATCAACTGTAGGATCAAATGCGGTAACATCACCTTTCTTTACAGCACGCAATAAGATACTGATGAAGCGCTGGTTACCATTATCATCTTCCGCCTTATACCTGAATGGCAGATTCATCTTCTCACGGATATCAATTTCACGCCATACTCTCTCACGATACCATGCATCATCTTCACGAATATGTTCATACGCCAAAGGTGACCTACTTTTAACAAGTCCACGTTCTATAACAGCATCGGGGCGCAATGAGACTTTTACTGAATCAAAAGCGAATGGATCCTTGGGTGCCGGGGGTATTGGTTTTACCGTATCAGCCTGTGCAGGGCTTATACTAGCATCCAGCACTTTGGTTTCAGCAACAGGCTTTTTGGGAGCCGGCTTAGCCGTGGTTTTTTTCGCAGGTGCCGCCTTTCTTTTTACCTGAGCAACTGCACCCTGACCCATCAAGCAAGCTGAAAGCAACAAAAGGGTTATACTTTTTAAAGTAATTGTGTTCATAATCAATTTTTTCCTGTTTACTTCAATATATAGGTAAGGCTACCTGTAAGCGTTCTTGTTTTTCCTCCCGGGTCACGAACAATGATATCTGTAATGGCAACAAGGGATCCGGGTTTGAGTCTGCCAACCAATGCAGCAGCATCTCCTGTCCACCTGGAACCTTTATTATCCATCTGGATAAAATCAGCTCCACCCCCTGCAGCACCCACCTTGTAACTTACAACTTCAAATGGAGCGTCAAATTCAGCATCCTCTAGCTTGGCAATAACACCTCCCATGGCTTTGAATGAAGCTGAAGGAACTGCACCAGGCTTGAGGTTTCCTACATAAGCAGACGGGTTAGGAAGTTGCTTCACCCTGAAACTAACTTTACCGGAAGCTTTGCCATCAACCATAACAGTTACAGTGTGTTCGCCAGACATGCCTGAATTGGGCTTGATGATATATTTGCTTCCAGTTTGCTTGGTAATGCTTCCCCCACTGAATTGTGCAGAAACTTTCTCACTTCCGGCACCTGCTGTGATGGTAACCGGGTTATCAACACCTATATAAAGAACATTCATTTTATCAGCAGATACAGCTACTCCTGAAGGTGTACCTACAGTATATTCTATTTTCTTCGAAATGGTTTTATTTTCACCGGTATTGGGATCCATAAAACTAACACTCACATTCATGCTGCGTGTTCCTGTTCCACCTACATTGAATTTTGACTCTGCAACGCCATTAGCACTCACAGGGATACTTCTGCCATCAATGGTTACAACAGGCTTGACATTCGAATTAAATGCGCCTAATCCTGCCACTATGGTCATTTCCTCACCAGGCATTAGGTAGTTCGAACTGGTTCCAACCAAAGGTTCAAATTTATCCATGATGAGTTTAACAGAACCAACCTGACTGGCACAAAAGGTAGCCGCGAGATTTTCAGAATTCTTCACGTCATTCTGAAACTTACTGAGTATTGTGATGGCAGCAATTGTTGGGGTCATGTGAAAATAACTATTAACCCAGTCTTTTATCTTGTTGCCAGTGGCCTTGTTTCCTGAGGCTGACTTGATTACATCCAGGTTGAGTGGAAGTTTTTGTCCGATTTGCTTGGCCATTTCAGGATCAATCCCAAGCAGTCTTGTTTTGAATTCTTCAAGCTTAGCATACAAATCTTTACCATTATCCTTGGTATCGAAATAACGTGTGGCAGCATCAATATTGTCTTCCTTGAATGTACCTGTTGCTTCATCCAAATCAGATTCAACTTTAAGTGCCTGCTTGTAATTTTCAAGAACTGTGAAAGTTTCAGCAGCTAGTTTTCTAACCTGGTCAGCTTTAGGCTTCCAGATTGCAGCCTTGTCTGCCGTTTTGGGATCTTTCAGTAACTCTTCAAAATTACTGTATATGCCACTGGTAGAATTATCCAAGACTGTGTTAGACTCAATAAGGCTATTGTCAACCACCTTGAAAGCGTTCAGGATTTCAGCTGACACGTTTAAGGCCAGCAGTGCAGTCAACACCAGGTACATGATGTTGATCATCTTCTGCCGCGGTTCTTTGGGTAGTCCCATATATTAGTTATGAGTTTGAATAAATGTTAAAATGACTGACTCGATTAACCACGGACCTGCATGGCTGAAAGCATGTTACCATAAACACTGTTCAGGCTGCCCAGATTTTTAGCCAGCAAGGCTATCTGTTCCTGGGTTTTCTTAGCATCATCAACGCCATCCTGCATAGACTGACTAACCTTTGCCAGGTTTTCATAAAAACCTGACATAGCCTTAAGATGTGTTGATGTACCCTGAAGCTCAGATTCATACATCTTATTAAGAGCACCAAGATTCAATGTCAGGGATTGTACCTGCTCATGAAATGCCTTTGATCCTTCAGCTGCAGCGTTGAACTGCTGAACCGAGCCTGCTGCCGCCACATAAGCCTCTTTCACAGAACCCAGTGCTGCACTGGCCTCTTTTGTCTTTTGAGTATACTCATTGGTAGCAGCGGCTGCATCAGCTATGGATGTTACACCCTGAACTGTTTTGTTGAATTTCGCAAAATTCTCATTCAACTGCTGTAAATTTTCTGGATCAATACTGTCTTTCAACAGGGAATCCATTCCACCTCCCTTGCTTCCACCAACTGATCCTTCCAGACTCTTTGCCAGATCATTGATTGGATCTTTGGGATGGTAAAAAGCATAAATCACGAAAATGAGTGCCTCTGTTAACAAACCGACGGTCAACATGACATCGGCAAATGATTTATGCAGGATTTTCGCCCATGCACCAAAGATTACTACTGCAGCACCAATACTAACAACTGCATTTACTATTTTATCAAGGTCGAGGCCTTTTTGCTGATCTGCCATTTTGCTTGTTTTTTTTGAAGAAGGTATGGTTTAGAATATTGAGTTTATTTCTTAGAATATGCAGGTGGTAAATCGATAACACACCTGAAACCTATATAAGACTTGGTTGTGTCCTGGTATTCGTAATTTCTTGTGCTGTTCTGGAGGAAGAAACCAACGTCTTTCCAGCTTCCACCCCTTACCACTTTTCTTTTCATACGGGGAGGGTCATTGTCTTTGGCATTCCAGCGGATATCCGGATTCATATCATGCTGAAAATTGTAAGCTCCTTCGTAATAAAGTGATGAGGTCCATTCCGCCACATTACCCGCCATCTGATAAAGTCCAAAATCATTGGGCCAGTACATCTGGGCCGGCACTGTATACATGCCACCATCTTCAGGATAATTTCCACGTCCTGGCTTGAAATTGGCCAAGAGACAACCTTTTTTATTTCTCAGGTAGGGACCACCCCATGGGAATGGAACCTGTGACCTGCCACCCCTGGCAGCATATTCCCATTCTGCTTCAGTTGGCAACCTAAATTCATTTTCAGTCATGCGTTTGTTACGCTCCAGATAAGAATTCAGGTAGTGTGTTCTCCATTCACAAAATGCAGTAGCCTGTTTCCAGTTTACACCAACCACGGGATAACTTCCATAGGATGGATGGGAGAAATATTTTCTGGCATATGGCTCATTGTAGGCATAAGAAAAATCCCTAATCCATACCAGCGTATCTGGATAAATGGGAATGTCTTTCTTAATAATGAAATTAGACCTTGGCTTATTTGCATTGGAACGTTTGGCGGCTTCAGTTATGTCGAAAATTTCAGAATGAAAAATCAACTTACGGGAATCAAGTTCCTTTCTTCCGTTGATGCGATTGTCAGGAGTAACAATCAATGCGCTCAACTGCTCCTGTATTTTTGGATCATTCCATTTGATTTGCTTGGCCTTAATCCAATCAATAGCACTTGACCCGTCAGGTGCATTACGCTTGAAATTCAGGATACTTGCTGCAATTGAATCCCTCACCCAATATACAAACTGACGATATTCGTCATTGGTGATTTCGGTTGCATCCATCCAGAAACCATTGATGGAAATTTGTTTATTCCTGGAAGTAAAGGCATAACTGATATCTTCATCAGATGGCCCCATGTGGAATGTTCCGGATGATATATAAACCATGCCCGGAGGCCTTGGCATCACATATTTTGATCCTAATGAAACTCCATGAAGTTGCCCGTCTCCTGAGAGTGATGCTGATTTGGATTTACCAATCTTTCCGCAACTGGTAAATACCATACCTATCGACAACAACGCCAAAAAATACGCCGAAATCCCTTTCATTTTAATTCCTGGTTTAGTGAGCATACTGACAAATATATACCAATTTAAAGTATCTGATTTTAACCCAACTCATTAATAATGTAAATTTTAACAAGCCGGAAACACAGTTGCCTCATCTCAAAAAACGCTTTTCAACTTTCCGTATTGCAAACTGATTGCCATTATTTTGTTAATAGCTGCTTCAAAGCTTCATCCACACTGCTCGCAGGGAGCCTGCAAGCGTATTCCCTGCATATGTACAGGCGTGTTTCACCATCCTCCCCCACAACTCTACCATGCATAATCGGGAAACGGTCTGTCACATTTTCCGCCTGAATCAACACCCGATTGGGAATATAGTTCTTTAGCAGGTCCTGAGACAACTGAAATGAATCTGGACCCAGTACAAGTATTTCATGGGTGCCGATTACTTTCTCAAGTAAAAGATTAGACCATACCCCAAAAGAAGTAGGATATTTTACCGCTGCATCCCGATTCGCTTCAAGCATCAGCGCCGATCGCCGGACCCAATCAGGGATATTAAAAAACAAACCTAACCTGTGCAGATTCCATGCCATTACCGCATTACTGCTGGGCATGGCGCCATCGTACTGGTCTTTTTTCCTAACCGGAACTTCTGTATGAAACTCAGGGGTAAAATAGAAGAATAACCCATCTTCATCGGTAAAAAACTGCAGGATATAATGCATGATCTCATGCGCCTGTTCCAACAGTGCAAGGTTTCCGTTTACTTCCTGCAAATGAATCATGGATTGAACCAGGATGGCAAGGTCGTCCAGAAAGGCTGGAAACTTTGAGATGCCAGCCTTATGGGTATGCAGCCACTGGTTTTCATTGGAACGGAAAACTTTTAGCATGAACTCCATGTTCTTTTCTGAAAGTCTTAACCATTCATCCTTGCCTGTAGCCTGATATGCTGCCACCAGGCCCTGATTGAGAAGCGCATTCCATCCGAGAATAATTTTATCATCCGTGGCGGGGCGAACACGCTTTGACCTGGCCTCCAGTAATATTTGCTTAATTTTTGGCAATGCTGTCAAGGCCTCAGCTGCTTTGATACCTTTCAAAGCGGGAAGCTCAGACAAATCATGTAATAATCTGGGTATATTCACATGTTCCCAGTTGCCATTTTCGGTAATATCCAATGCTTCACAAACCCAGTTAGCGTCTTCTTTTAACAAATCCCTGACTTCCTGAATATTCCAAGTATAAAACTTACCCTCCTCCCCTTCACTATCGGCATCGAGTGCAGCAAAAAAACCTCCTTCATCAGCTAACATTTCACGCTTGAGGAACTCAATTGTTTCTTCCATAACCGTTGCATATGACGGATTACGGGTAATCTGGAATGCTTCAGCAAGTACGATTAGCAGCAAGGCATTGTCATATGCCATTTTCTCAAAATGAGGAGCAAGCCAACTTGCATCTGTTGAATACCGGCTAAACCCACCGCCTATCTGATCATAAATACCACCCCTCATCATTGACTGCAAAGAAAACTCTGCATGGGCAAGTGCTTCACTGTTACCTGTATGATGGGCATAGCGCAGGAGGTATTGAATGCTGAATGTCTGTGGGAATTTAGGTGCAGCGCCAAATCCGCCCAAATCACGATCAGCAGCCTTCATGAGGTTTTGAAAGATCTGGTCTGTATGGATACTGCTGAATAATTCTGCACTGGGAATTACAAACCCTGCTGTCTGCTTTGGGGCAAGCTGATTTGCATGAGACAGGTGCTTGAGCAATTCAGCTGCCTGAAGTTCGACATCCTCCTTTCTTGTATGATAGGCACTGTGTATTTTCAGCAATAATTCCTTCCATGAAATCCTGTTGTGAAATGGCTTGGGAGGAAAATATGTTCCGCCATAAAAAGGCTTTGCATCACTTGTAAGAAACATGTTCAGTGGCCATCCTCCGTTTCCACTGATAGCCTGTAATGCATCCATAAAAAAATGATCCAGGTCCGGCCTCTCCTCTCTGTCTATTTTAATGCAGACAAAGTGTTCATTCATGAGCTGGGCTGTCTGCACATCTTCGAAGCTCTCATGTTCCATGACATGACACCAATGACAGGCAGCATATCCAATGCTGACCAGAATAGGTTTATTTTCAGCCCTGGCTATTCCCAACGCCTCATCCCCCCATGGAAACCAGTTTACGGGATTATATGCATGCTGCAGGAGATATGGGCTGGTCTCATGGATCAGCCTGTTTGGAGATTTTATCACTTCTTTTTTGACTTCTCACTCAGGAACTTATCCAAAGCCGCAACCATCGAAGGAACCTGTGGCTCAGGCGCTTTAATCTGCAGGTTCAAGCCGGCTTCAAGAATTGCTTTTGATGTATTACTTCCAAATGCGCCCAAGATGGTTCCGTTTTGGGTAAAATCCGGGAAGTTTTCGAGCAGACTCTTCACACCACTTGGTGTAAAAAGACAAATCACATCAAAATCGTGTGCATTGATTTTTGACTTTACGTCAGAACTGATGGTTCTGTACATAAATGGGGTGCAATATTCACAATTGTGTGTTTTCAACCATCCCACAATTTCATTATCCTGTTGATTCTCTGAACAGGGATACATGAACTTCTCATTCTCTTTGTGCTTGTTGATCACATCAAATAAGCCCTTATTGGTTCCATCTGCGCTGAAAAATACTTTGCGCTTTCTGTAGAGAATAAATTTCTGCAGGTATAAAGCAACAGATTCATTGATACAAAAATATTTAACATCCTGAGAAACACTGTGCTTTAATTCTTCACAGATCCTGAAAAAATGGTCAATGGCATTTTTACTGGTCAGCACAACAGCAGTATATTCGGCAATATCCAGCTTTTGCCTCCTGAATTCTTTGCATGAAATGGCTTCAAGCTGAATGAATGGGATGAAATCCATTTCAACTTTGAATCGATCAGCCAAATCAAAATAGGGAGATTTGGAAGACTCGGGCCTTGGCTGCGTGATTAATATTCGCTTGAATGACTTAGTTGATTCACCTGCAACCGCTTTCTTTCCGTTTTTGGTCATATGCTGGGCTGATAGATTGCAAAATTAATTAATTTATTGCGAATCCCTTTCAGGTTAAACAAAACATCTGATAAAAATAATGACCTATGGAGGAAAATAATGTCTTAAACAATATAATCAGAATGGATTAAACCAGCTATCAATGGCCCCGTAAGCAATTTTTGCAAACACTGCAGCTGGCAAAACTTCAAATGACAAGACAGACATCAGGAAGATAAAAAAATTTACCTGTGCTTGTCTTGCAAAAATCATATACCCCTTCCAAATCCGAAACAACAAGATTAAAACACAGGCTGCAAGTGCCAGGTTAAATGCCACCCCTGCAATAAATGGTGCTGAGAATGCCATCAGGAATGCACTGATCAGAAAAACCCAGCCTGCTATTTTCAGGTTCAGTAGTACGACGAACTGATATTGCTGAAACTGTCCCTTTGCCTTAAATATCCAGCCTAAAATTTGGAGGAAAATATACTTGAACGAGTAAACAAACAAAAGGATTGTGATCACTGCAATAACTATCCCCAATCTATCCATGCCTACCTGCTCAAGCCTGCTACCGAAGCCAAAATAAACAAAAAGGGCAGCTGTCAGCAAAAACTGAATATTCAAACCTACGGAGGTCAAGGGAGATTGCTGCAAAAAATCACGTGCCTGCCTGAAAGCATAACCATCGCTACCATAAATCTTAAAAATATTCTTAATATAGTTTCGGTTGCCAGTAATCAAAAATGAAGCAAGCAAAAACAGCAATGAAAAACTATAAAACTGCCATTCCATTCCTTCATGCTCTCTTCGTGATAAATAAAGTCTGTTAGCCGGCTCCTTAAGCAGAAACCACTGAATGTTTTCCATGTAAAATGGTGTCCACTTCCCATACGCCTTGCCTGCTTTCCCCAACTTTATGGTATCCAATTCAGATTTTCTCAGGGGAATATGATTCAGGATATAGGCTTTTCTGACAGAATCCCTGATTAGACTATCAACATTGTAGGATATCTGCTCGGGAATGTATGATAATGTATCCTGTGCACTGAGTTTCACATAACCCAGCAACATGACAATCAGCATATATCGGTAAACCCCTTTCATTAAGTGGACAAATTTAACTGTTTTAAATGGAGCGATTACATCAAAACAAACTGATTATACCAAAGTGAATTTTGGCTTCCCTCAAATTAAATGGCTGATCATCCCGTTTTCCTGCTGCATAAGCAAGGCTGAATTGTCCTGCCTTTGTTTCAAATGTAAGTCCCAGGCCAAGGCCTGCATGCAATCCACTCCATTTACCAGTACTGCTAACCCGTTCAAGATAACCCAGATCTGCAAATGTGTATATATACGAGGCATTGCCAATAAGATACCGGTACTCAAGTGTTCCCACACCATATCCACTTACAAAAATACTTTCTTCATCAAATCCCCTGAGCGTTTTAAATCCCCCGATCTGAAACATTTCGTTCAACATTACCTGCCTGGCCAGTATCGATCCGCTTATGATACCGGTTTTCAGTACTCCCTGCTGACCAACTGCCCAGAACTTTTCAGCGCGGGCCTTTAACTTGAACTGAGCTGTTCTCTCCTGTAAAGTATCGTATAGTCCCCCAAAATCAAATGTATTGCCTTCAGCATCTTTTTCCAGTGCAAGAATATCTGCATTTCTTACGACGCGTCTTAGTCCGCCTGCGAGGTCAAATTGCCACCGCCCCCCTTTTCTATTTTTTTCAAAATCACCCAAGGGTTCATGAGCCATTTCAATCCCAAACAATGTAGTCCGCACATCAAGAAACAAGGGAAGCATTTTGAATGATTTTATCCGAATTGTGTCCGGATTGATTAGCACGCTGGAAAATTGCTGCAGAAATAACCTGACCTTATTGCGTCCATTGATCTCATTCACCATACCCATCCTGGTATCAATGGTAAGGAATGAGGAATCCTTTTTGAGCAGATTAAACCTGAAATCGATGCCAAGGGGCGTTTTAAGCAAATATGGCTTTTCAAAATACACCTGCAGTCGGGGCGACTGAACCTGTATTTGCTGCCAGCGAAGCAACAGAGATTCTCCTGCATTAAAGACATTACCGAGTTCCAGATCTGCTTCTCCTGTAAGCATCAACTTGCCTCCAAGCTGCTGACTGGAAGGCATAAGCCCTGCCAGCAGGTTAAAACGACTGTTTTTTTCCGGATCGAGATGCAGGTTAATGATGGCTCCTGTCCCCAGGAATGTCAGATCCCACTCTCTGGACTCTTTCAGATATCCCAGTTTTTTAAGCCGACCGGAAATACTTTCCATTTTTGCCCTGCTGAAAATATCCCCGCCGTAAATTCCAAGGTATTGCTCAAGAAATGTTTGCCTAATCTTTAACTTTCCATCATTGATAAGCTTTTCTATGTGGTATAAAGGTCCTGGTTCAACCCTGATCTTTGCATACAAGCTGTTCTGAATGAAAGAACCTGAATCAAATCTGAAGCGGGCAAATGGATACCCCGAATCTTCAAACTGTCCAAGCAGTTGCTCTTTTACCGCCAGGAAAGACTCAGGCGAAAGTTTAGCACCATTTTTTAGCAGTTTCCGGATGTTACCTGACTGGTCTACTGCCCTGATAACGCTGTCTGCTTCTATAGTACCCCAGCTATACTGCTGACCTAAAAACACCCACGCCATTGTGGTATCAGTGGTGTGCTTAAGACTGTCAACAGACACGGCCAGGTATCCCATTTTCATCAAGCCTGGAACAAACTCACTGAAAAGATAATTCCTGCAGGCACTGTCACCTGAAAAATTCGTTTTTAGCGCCATAGAATCAGGAGTGTGCAAAAGCCTGCCTCCCGCATCATAAAAAATCAACCTGTGCGTATCCTGGCCAGACAGCCTGAATTGTCCAGACAGCATTAAAAACAACAATATGGCTTTGATTGCGGAACTTTGCACATTACAAAGCTACACTCCTTCATCGAAAGCATACACATGGCAGGCATTTACATCCATATTCCATTTTGCAGAAAAGCATGTCATTACTGTAATTTTCACTTTTCTACCGGATTATCTGCCATAAACCCAATGATCGACGCAATTTGCAGTGAGCTGGTACTCCGTAAAGCGGAATATACTGATGCCATTGAAACCATATATTTTGGAGGGGGGACTCCATCGATCCTGCCGGTTGAGGCCATTGGTAAGATTCTGGACACCATCAGTAAGCATTATCTTGTAGGGGGTGCAATTGAAATAACCCTAGAAGCAAATCCGGATGACATAACAGCAGAGAAAGCAGCAGCCTGGAAATCAATGGGCGTAAACAGGTTCAGCATTGGAATCCAGTCTTTTGACCAGCAATACCTGGAATGGATGAACAGGGCACACAATGCCAGACAGTCACTGCAATGTATTGAATTGATTACGGCTGCTGGATTTGACAATTTCAGTATTGACTTGATTTATGGCACACCCGGACAACCATTAGCCGACTGGATAAAGGATGTTCAAAAAGCTGTTGAACTTCGCATTCCACATCTATCCTGCTATGCATTAACGGTGGAAGAAGGAACAGCCTTACATCACCTGATTTCAACAGGAAAAAAAGCCCAGGTTAATGCTGATGAACAGGCATCTCAATTTCAAAAACTCCTTGAAATCACAAAAGCTGCCGGTTATCACCATTATGAAATATCCAATTTTGCACAGCCGGGTAAAGAAAGCAGGCATAACAGTGCCTATTGGGACGGGATCCCCTATCTTGGAGTTGGACCATCTGCCCACTCATTTGCCTCCAATACCAGGAGCTGGAACGTTGCACATAATGTTGAATACATCAGGAATATCGAATCAGGCGTTAGACCATTTTCATCAGAAAAACTTACCCCTGTTGATACCCTCAATGAATATATTATGACCTCCCTAAGGTCATCAAAGGGCATCAGCAAGGAAAACCTAAGCGTCAACTGGGGAACAGAGAAGATGATACAGGTTGAAGAGAATTTAGCCAAACACCTGATGAATGGTACAGTTATCTCAACACCAACAGGATGGAAACTGAGCAAAGCTGGAAAGTTCCTTGCAGACGGCATTGCAAGCGACCTATTCCTGCTTCAAAACGATCAGTAAAGCTTTCCCTCAAGGCTGCTGAAAGCAGCAGATGGGTCCATTCCTTCCCAGAGAATCCTGTAAACGGTATCTGCAATTGGCATAGCGGCTCCGGCCTCCTTATTTAATTTGAAGATACTCATGGCTGTAGGGTACCCTTCAGCAACCATTTGCATGGTTAGTTTTGTTGCTTCCACACTGTATCCCTTCCCAATCATGTTGCCAAAAGACCTGTTTCTGCTGAAAAGTGAATAACAGGTCACCAGCAAATCACCCAAGTATACAGAAGCGGAATAGTCTACCTGCTTATCTCCACCACCACTTATAGCAGACAAAAAACGTGTCATCTCCCCTGCAGCATTGGCAACAAAAACACTTTGAAAATTATCCCCGTAACCCAGGCCATGCGCAATACCTATACCTACAGCATAGATATTTTTGAGAATGGCTGCATATTGCACACCATTGACATCTGAACTGGTAACCGTGTTGACATAATCATTGTGAAAGATAGCTGCAACCTGCCGAACCAGATCAGCGTCTTTTCCTGCAAAAGTCAGGTAAGAAAGCTTTTCCGCTGCCACTTCTTCTGCATGACAAGGACCCATTACAGTTACGTAATGCTCAGGCTGAAATCCCTTGTTTTCTTCGAGGAACTGATTAAGCAATTTGATTTCTTCAGGCACCATCCCTTTTACTGCAGAGATTATACGCAGGCCTTTGACGGGTTTATCCAGAAAAGGATTTATATAGCCTGATACAAATGCTGAAGGTACAGCCAGCACAACCCATTCAGCATTTGTATAGACTTCCGTAACATCAGTAGTAACTGTCAAGTGATCAGGTGCAAAATATACAGAGCTGAGGTACTTGGGATTATGATGCCTCTCTCTCACATGTGCAGCTGTTTTTTCAGATCGCACACACCAGATTACATCATGCCCATTGTCTGTTATAATTTTGGTCAATGCAGTTCCCCAGCTTCCGCTGCCTATCACTCCAATCTTCATGAACCCGGCTTTGATGAAATTAATTACTATTTCTTCACCTCAAACAACTCTTCCTTTTTAACAACTTTGACTTTCATTCCACTACGCAGGATTTTACTTACTGTACTGTACGGACCTACAATCACTTCATCACCTTCCTTCAGTCCGTCAAGAATTTCAATATGATTGAGATCCTGAATATCCGATTTCACTTTTACTCTTTTCACAGTACCATCCTTCTGTAAGATAAATACAACCTCTTCCAATTCGTCTACCTTGGCTATTACCGGCTCGTCAGTAGTTTCGCCCTCAGGCTTCTTCTCTTCTTTTTTACTGACCTGGGAATCCTTACCTACTGGGAGTGTATCTGACTTATCTCTTGTAGTAACTGCATTGATAGGAACTGCCACAACTTTGCTGTGGGTGTTGGTCTGGATATCTGCGTTTGCACTCATCCCTGGCCTGAATGGAAAACTTTTTGATTTTACCGGATCAAGCAGGTCTGCATAAGATTCCGGTATCAGCCTGATTCTTACTTCATAGTTTGTAGCATCTGTAGATGTAGTCATCACCGCTCCACCTGTACCTCTGCTGGTACTGGAGATTTGTGTAACAATACCTTTAAATTTGCGCTTGTTGTAGGCATCAACTTCTACAAGGGCTGTGTCACCGATGGT
>CANHUF010000029.1 GCA_947463715.1 Sphingobacteriales bacterium | reverse complement strand
ATCATGTTGGCGTCAAGTAAATTGATGTATGTATTCCCACCCGCATCTGTTAAGAGGAAATCATCCAGATACACCTTGATATTCCTTACACCAAACGGCGAACGCAAGAGGCTGCCCCGAATGGATAGTCGGTAACTCCCCGGGGAACGCTCTTCCATCCTAACCCCAGCAATCTGATTGAGTGCAGGCAAGAGGCTGTAGGTTGAAACGGCCTGTATTGATTTGCGATTCAGGTAACTGACTGCCGCAGGAATTTTTAAAGTGCCTGCATTGGTTTCATAGCCTTTCAGGATAATACCTTGCATTGATTGAACTGAGTCGGCAGTTACCTGAGCTGTTACAGATTTGCAAAGCAACAATAAAACAAATAGTTTAAGCCTCACCATAACAGCATTTATAGACAAAAAAAAGCCCGGATAAACCGGGCTGTTGATCAAATATCATTATTTAACAAGGTACATGACTTCTTTAACCAGTCTGACAGTTCTGGCTACGTCAGGCAGGTATGCTGCTACCAGATTTGGTGCATAATGCATAGGTGCGTCAGCGGCTGTTATCCTGCGGATAGGGGCATCAAGAAAATCAAATCCTTCTTTCTGAATCCTGTAAGTGATTTCTGATGACACAGAAGCAAAAGGCCATTGTTCTTCTACAATAACAAGCCTGTTGGTCTTCTTGACACTTTCGAGAATCGTCATCCAGTCTAGCGGACGGATTGTTCTCAGGTCAATTACCTCAGCACTTATCCCCTCTTTTTCAAGTTCTTCGGCGGCACCTAAAGCCACTTTCATCATTTTGTTGAAAGAGACAATGGTTACATCGCGACCGGCACGTTTCACATCAGCCTTTCCTATTGGAATGAGATACTCTCCTTCCGGAACTTCACCTTTGTCGCCATACATAACCTCACTCTCCATGAAAACTACAGGATCATCATCACGGATTGCGCTTTTCAGCAATCCCTTGGCATCATATGGGTTTGATACTGAGATGACTTTCAATCCGGGGATATTGGCATACATACTCTCAAAAGCGGTTGAATGCTGTGCTCCTAATTGACCAGCTGAACCATTGGCACCCCTGAAAACAATCGGGCAACCTACCTGTCCACCACTCATAGCCAGCATTTTGGATGCTGTATTGAGAATCTGATCCAGCGGCAATACTGCGAAGTTCCAGGTCATGTATTCAACAATAGGCCTGAGTCCGTTTTGAGCAGCTCCAACAGCAACTGCAGTAAAACCAAGCTCTGCGATGGGGGTATCTATGATACGCTTTGGACCGAATTCATCCAGCATACCCTGGCTTACCTTATAGGCTCCATTGTATTCAGCGACTTCTTCCCCGAGCAGAAATACCCTCTCATCTCTTCTCATTTCTTCCTGCATCGCCTCTCTGAGGGCTTCACGAAAAGCAATAATTCTTGCCATAGATTCGATTTAAAAGTGATGCAAAAGTATTGCAAGAAGCGGATTCAAACAAATAAAAACCCCGCACCTGCGGGGTTGATATTTTTGGCGTTATATTCCACGTTGTCATGGTTTCATAGATTGGACGCCATTGGTTTTTCCAGGATTGGAATTGGTTTTTGGTTTGGGATAATGGATATTGCTCTGTGATGTAAATATAAAAAGTGTGTATAATTTGATTCAGCATCTGCGAAAAGGTTTTCAGGAATTACGTATTTACACTTAAATTAATTAACGGTGTGCACGGACAAAACAGTTAATTCCTGAAGAGGATGGTTGCGCTGAGCGGACTGACACTGATGGTTTCCTGAACTTTACTGAACCCGAAATCAGGTGTAACCAATGCATTATCATGTGCAAAAATCTGCCAGCTACCAGCTTGTAGCGGAATTTTTACAGGCTCAGTTCGGCTGTTATAGATAACCCTTACTTTCTTCCAGTCATCGCCAACAGATTCGCCATTGATGGTAAAGGACACTAAACCGTCTCCAACTTGTTCAAATGAAATATTGGATGCGATCTGCTCTGCAGTAACCATTCTGAAGGCAGGATGATTTCTTCGCATTGCAATGAGACCCCTTACAAATTGAAATACATCTGAATTATCTGCCTTATCAAACCAGTTGATAGCATTGATGCTGTCTCCTGCATTGAAAGAATTTTCAACTCCTTTTTTTGATCTCAGGAACTCTGTACCGGCGTGCAGAAAAGAAATACCCTGTGATGTCAGCACAATTGAGAGTGCCAGCATATGCATTTTTCGCCTGAGTTCAGGAGAATCCCCGCTGTTTGAAATAGCAAGTTTATCCCACAAAACGTGGTTATCATGACACTCACAATAACTCACTACCTGTCCGGGTTCCTTGGCATAGGGAGCTTTGGAATAATTCACTTTGGTATAGTTTACCTGGGGATGCTTACAGGCTGCAACAACACCAAACTTTATACTTTCCTCCATACCCGGCTTCCCCGATACAAAACCCTTGTCTTTGTGCTCGAATACACTTCCTTTGATTCCATCCCTTAAATCATCACTGAATACGGCTATTTTATCGAGCTGATAAGCATTTTTTTTCAGCGCCCTGAGTGAATCCGGAATAGGTGAACTTCCTGCTGTCCATCCCTCCCCATACAGTAAAATATCAGGTTTAAGCTGGTGCAGTTCCTTTGAGATCAGGTTCATTGTTTCAATATCATGTATACCCATGAGGTCAAACCTGAAACCGTCAATATGGTATTCTTCAACCCAGAATTTCAGGGACTCCAGCATAAATTTACGCATCATGGGCCGCTCACTGGCTGTTTCATTCCCACAGGCTGAAGCATTTGAAAATGAACCATCAGCAGTTTGCCTGTAATAATAGCCGGGAACAAGTTGGTTGAAATAGGAATTCTCGGTTAGCATAGTATGGTTGTAAACAACATCCATGACAACCCTGAGACCCTTTTTGTGCATGGCCTGAATCATCTCTTTAAACTCCTTGATACGTGTAATGCCATCATCCGGATTTGATGAATAGGAGCCTTCCGGCGTATTGTAATTCAGTGGGTCGTAACCCCAGTTATACTGGAGGCTATCTCGTTTACTTTCATCAATACTGTAAAAATCGTAGGATGGCAGCAGGTGAATGTGCGTGACGCCCAATTCCTGCAGGTGATCCAGTCCGGTCTGGACTGCCCCAATATTCATGACGGCCACTTCGGTGAGTCCGCTGAATTTCCCTTTGGCACCAACGGCTGAGGAAGCATCAATAGTTGCATCCCTCACGTGCAATTCATAGATAACAGCATCTACCGGCAAACCTCCAGTTTCCTTGGTCAATCCCTTTCTTGAGCTAAAAACAGGTGATTTATCAGCCTCCCAACCAAACGGCCGGGTATCATTCAAATCGATAACAACAGCACGTTTCCCATTTGTTCCCACTGCTTTGGCATATGGGTCTGGTACTTCTGCCAGCCATTTACCGTGCGTAAATATGCGGAAAACGTAATAACTGCCTTTCAGGTTTCCGCTTACAAATGCCTTCCAAGTGCCATTTTCAGACTTGGAAAGCGGAACAACTGACTTCCTGTCGCTGCCAAGTGAAGAACCATAAAAAATCAGTTCCGCTTTTTCAGCGGAAGGGCTCCAGATTTTAAAATGGGAACCCTTGGGAGTATAGATCAATCCAAGATCATTCCCCCTGTACTCGGGGTACAATTCATTGTTAAAAAACTGTCCGAATCCTAAACCACTTGTAAGCATAAATAGAACTATGCACAGCATTTTTGGCAGAGATGACATATAAGATAGCTTGTTTTAATGTGTTTCCGGAGCGAGCGACCAGTGTTCAGGAGATCTCCACAATCCTGAAAGTAAAAGCTCACGCATAAAGAAAAACTCTTTCGGTAGCCTGTCATACATCCTGGAAAAAAGTTCTTCATGCGCAAGAATTTCCGTTTTCCATGCTTCCCTGTCAACTTCCATAACTGCGTCATACTGATCTGCTGTGAAGTTAAGGCTTCCCCAGTCAATATCCTCATATTTGGGAACCCAGCCAATGGGACTTTCTATGGAGACTACTTCACCATATACACGTTCTACAACCCATTTCAACATCCGCATGTTATCGCCAAAACCTGGCCAGATGAACTGCCCTTCTTTATTTTTCCTGAACCAGTTTACACCAAAAATTCTTGGGGGATTGGGGATATTTCTGCCCAGCTGAAGCCAATGATTAAAATAATCAGCCATATGATATCCGCAGAATGGAAGCATGGCAAAAGGATCCCTCCGAACTTTCCCAACTTCTCCAAAAGCAGCTGCAGTGGTCTCTGAGCCCATAGTAGCAGCAAGATATACCCCAAAGTTCCAGTTAAAGGCCTGGTAAAGCAATGGTATTGTGGAGCTTCTCCTGCCTCCAAAAATAAAGGCACTGATGGGAACACCATTCGGATTTTCCCATTCAGCATCGATACTCGGACATTGATGCGCTGGAGCAGTAAACCTGGCATTGGGATGCGCTACTGGCTTGCCCGATAAAGGATCATGCAGTTCTCCTTTCCAGTTATAAACTACAGGGGGTGTTTCTTTGGTTAACCCTTCCCACCACACATCTCCATCAGGCGTAATCCCTACATTCGTAAAAATGCTGTTTTTTGAAAGGGCAGCAATCGCGTTGGGGTTAGTCTTTTCATTGGTACCCGGTGCTACTCCAAAGTAACCATATTCGGGGTTTATTGCATAGAGTTTCCCATCCTTTCCAGGTTTTATCCAGGCAATATCATCTCCTACTGTTGTTACCTTCCAACCTTTCATCTCTTCAGGCGGAATCAACATGGCGAAATTGGTTTTTCCGCAGGCACTGGGAAAAGCAGCTGCAACGTAGGTTTTCCTGCCCTTTGGATCTTCCACTCCAAGGATTAGCATGTGTTCAGCCAGCCAGCCTTCTTCTTTTGCCATAACTGATGCAATGCGCAGTGCAAAACATTTCTTACCCAAAAGCGCATTCCCACCATAACCCGAACCATAGGAAACAATGGCCCTGTCTTCAGGATAATGCACGATGTATTTCACCTCAGGATTGCAGGGCCAGGGAACATCTTTTTGTTCAGGTTGCAAGGGTGCGCCCAGGGAATGCAGGCACTTGATATACTCCCCATCTTTTCCTAGTTGTTTTAAAACCTGCTCACCTACCCTTGTCATAATATGCATGTTCACTACAACATAAGGGGAATCGGTAACCTGTATGCCAATCTTGGATAACGGTGAGCCAATTGGTCCCATGCAAAAGGGAATAACATACATGGTTCGCCCCTGCATGGCCCCTCTGAAAAGTTCTTTCATTTTAACTTTCATTTCACGGGGGTCCACCCAGTTGTTGGTAGGACCAGCATCTTCTTTTCGCCTGCTGCAGATGAAAGTTTTGTCTTCTACCCTGGCCACGTCACTTGGATCAGAATTACAAGCAAAGCTGTTTGGCCATCTTTCAGCATTCAATCTTTTGAATGTTCCATTGTTTACAAGCAATTCACAAAGTTCATCGTATTCCTTTTTACTTCCGTTACACCAGTAAACTGAATCAGGCAAACAAACCGCTGCCATTTCCGCTACAAACTTGTTCAGGTCTTCGTTTTGCGTCTCCACATTTTCAACTGTAATCATGGTTAGAATTTAAAAAACAAAAATACCACAATTTCAAACCGAGGCTGTTTTAGGATAATAAATAAGCAGAATAGTTACCATAAGTTTACTAAATCATTTTTTTTAGTAACTTCAGAATTCAAACGATGCCTTATTATGAATCTTTTCAGTGAAAAAAAAACTGCCATCAGCAAAGCATATTGGGTTATTGCCATCATAGTTGTAGCAGCAGTTGGTGTCTCGCTGGTCATGCGGGATGAATCAGGATCAGAGCAGGAAGTACCCGATATAGTTGACTATAATTTTCACATCAGACCCATATTATCAGACAGGTGTTTCAAATGTCATGGTCCTGATGCGAACAAGCGTGAGGCAGGACTTAGACTGGATACAGAAGAAGGTGCATTTGCAGCATTAAAGGACAATCCACGCAAGCATGTTATCATACCCGGAGACCCACTCAATTCAGCACTTTATGCCAGATTGGTTTCAAGCGATACGTCTGAGCTTATGCCTCCCCCTTCATCGAATCTGGCACTGACTAAAACAGAAATTGAGATCATCAGAAAATGGATAGAGCAGGGAGCCAAATACAAGAAGCACTGGTCTTTCATAGCGCCCCAGAGACCTGAAGTACCAAAGGTGGATAAAGACCTGAACCCAAGGAATCCCATTGACAATTTTGTTTTTGCTAAAATGGAAGAAGTTGGTTTAGATCCCAATCCAGAAACTTCAAGGGAAGCCCTTTTGAAGAGGGTATCCATGGATATTACGGGTTTGCCCCCTACCCTCGAACAACAGGATAAATTTCTGCAAGATAAATCTGCCGATGCCTATGAAAAAATAGTGGATGAATTATTATCCAGCAAACATTATGGTGAAAAAATGGCTATCCAGTGGATGGATGTGGCGAGGTATGCTGACAGTCATGGCTATCAGGATGACGGATACCGCACAATGTGGCCCTGGAGAGATTGGGTGATTCATGCCTTTAACAGCAATTATTCATTTGCGCAATTCCTCACCTGGCAGCTTGCGGGAGACCTTCTACCTAACCCAACGAAAGAACAGCAGCTTGCCACCGGATTCAACAGGAACCATAAAATTACCCAGGAAGGAGGTGTAATCGATGAGGAATACAGAATTGAATACGTAACAGACAGAACCAACACGGTAGGAAAAGCATTCATGGCCATAACACTCGAATGCTCCAAATGCCACGACCACAAATATGACCCGGTTTCACAGAAAGAATATTACAACATGTTTGCTTTCTTTGACAAGGTTCCTGAAAAAGGACTTGTGGGAGATATTGGACTCGCCTCACCAGGTGATCCGCCCAATATGCGTATCAGTTCTGCAGACATCAGCTCCATGATGCATTACATCAACAAAAAAGATACGGCTGATGTAGTTGTAATGATCATGAAAGACAGTGCAGATATTCGTCCAACCCGTATACTTAGAAGAGGGAATTATGATCAGCCCGCAGATACAGTTGAGATGGCTACACCTGCCGCTATCCTTCCCTTCAGTACATCCAAATACCCAAAAAACAGATTAGGACTGGCACAATGGATGCTGGACCCAGCCAATCCACTTACTGCAAGGGTATTTGTAAACAGAATATGGAATGAGATTTTTGGCAGAGGGCTGGTTAAAACAGTGGGAGATTTTGGTATGCAGGGAGAACTGCCTTCACACCCGGAGTTGCTTGACTGGTTATCAGTTGAATTCCGTGAAAGTGGCTGGGATATAAAAAAGTTAATCCGGATGATTGTCACTTCAACAACCTACAGACAATCCATTACAAGAAGTGAAAAGAAATTGCAACAAGACCCGGATAATAAATACTACAGCTATTTCCCAAGAATGCGCCTTACAGCAGAACTGCAAAGAGACCTGCTGCTCAGTGCTTCAGGAATTATTAATCCGGAAATTGGTGGTCCGAGTGTAAAGCCTTACCAGCCTAAAGGTGTATGGGAATCTACCACCTCGGGCAGGGGTGAACTTGCCAGGTATATTCAGGATAAAGGTGATAAACTTTACCGCAGAGGGTTGTATAATTTTATCAAAAGAACGGCACCACCACCAGCACTGCTAATCATGGATGCCAGTACAAGAGATCAGTGTGAAGTTACACGTTCAAGAACCAACACACCACTTCAGGCACTGGTGCTCATGAATGATCCTCAGTTGCTTGAAGCAGCAAGGGTGCTTGCACAACGCAGCATGAATATGAACCTACCGGAGAATACAATCCTGGAAAGAGTATTCAGACTGGTAGTTTGCAGAAAGCCTACTGACAAGGAACTAAAAATGTTAGATCAGTATTATCAACAACAAAAGGCAAGGTTTGAAAAGGAAAAAGGCAAGGCCTCTGCCTTTCTGAAGTCAGGTGAATTTGAGCAGATAAGTACAAAAGATATAGCCGGCACAGCAGCTTTGATGCAGGTGAATCAAATGTTATTTAATCTTGATGAAACAACTGTAAAATAACGTCATGGAAAATCAGGAAAAAGAATTCAGGCTGAATGTAACCCGCAGACATTTCTTAACCAGTGCGGGTTTGGGTATTGGAAGTGCAGCCCTCGGAACAATGCTTTTCAAAGACCAGTTATTTGGCTCTGACCAGCAGTCTGCCATACCACTTGGTTTAGCACAATTTGCACCAAAAGCCAAACGAATCATATATCTCTTTCAAAACGGAGCACCCTCCCAGCTGGAAACTTTTGATTACAAACCCTTGCTGAACAAAATGCATGGTGAAGAACTGCCGGCTTCCATCCGAAAGGGACAACGACTTACCGGCATGACAGCCAACCAGGAAAAATTTCCATTGGTTGGATCTTCATTTGGTTTTTCACAACACGGACAATCCGGTGCATGGGTTTCTGAATTGTTTCCCAATATGGCTTCTGTTGTTGATGATCTTTGCATCATCAAAACCATGAATACGGAGGCTATCAATCATGATCCGGCCTTAACCTTTTTCCAAACAGGTGCCCAACAGGGTAACAGACCCAGTATGGGAGCCTGGATGAGTTACGGACTCGGCAGCGAAAATGCAAATCTCCCATCATACACGGTTTTATTGTCAAGAGGAAGAGGAAATGGACAGGGTGTATATTCCAAATTATGGACAAATGGATTCCTGGATAGTCTACATCAGGGAGTGGTATTCAGCAGTGGTGAAGACCCAGTCTTGTACCTGAATAATCCAGAAGGCCATGACAGACAAAGCAGGCGGGATATGCTTGATCAGCTCGCCCAATTCAATGCTGAAGCGTTTGAAAATGTGGGTGATCCTGAAATCAATGCCCGCATCCAGCAATACGAAATGTCTTACAGGATGCAAAGTGCTGTTCCAGAGCTTACAGACCTGAGCAAGGAATCAGACAATACCATAAAGTTGTATGGCCCGGATTGCCTTGTTCCCGGAACCTATGCAGCCAACTGTCTGCTTGCCAGAAAACTTTCTGAATCGGGCGTTAGGTTTGTTCAGCTCTATCACCAGGGCTGGGACACCCATGGTAATCTTGCGAATGATATGCGGATGCAGGCTGAGGATGTGGATCGTGCTTCAGCAGGATTGATCAAGGACCTGAAACAGCGTGGGTTACTGGATGAAACACTGGTTATTTGGGGTGGAGAGTTTGGCAGAACAAATTATTGTCAGGGAAAAATTGATCCGGTTAACTACGGCCGCGACCATCATCCTAAATGTTTCAGTATCTGGATGGCAGGTGGTGGCGTAAAGCCAGGAATCGTTTATGGTGAAACAGATGAATTTGGATACAATATTGTCAAAGATCCCGTAAGTGTACATGATTTTCATGCCACAGTACTAAACCTTATGGGAATAAACCATGAACAACTCACTTACAGACACCTCGGCCGAAGGTACAGGCTTACAGATATTGCTGGTGAAGTTGTTAACGGAATCATAGCCTAGATTATATATTCAATTTTATGTCTAAACACTTCAGGTTCGTATCCAACAGCATCATTGTACTCCAGGTATTTATGCTGATTTTTGCTTTTGCTGACCTATCTCAGCTTCCAGCATGGATGCTGTTTACCGGTAAATTCCATCCACTTGTGCTGCATTTGCCGGTAACCCTGGTTCTTTGTCTTATTCCGCTTTCCTTCTTTGCCATTAAACAAAATGAGTATAGCATACTGCATACCATTTTGCGATATGTAATCCTTTATACAACTTTATTTACAACACTTGCTGCTATTTTTGGACTTCTGCTTGCAGCAGAAAGCGAGTATGCAAAAGATACTTTGCAATGGCACAAATGGCTTGGTGTTAGTTTGGCACTGGTAACACATTTTCTGCTTTATGCCAATCAATGGATACTTTCTCATAAAACTGCAGGGCAAATAGCCCTCATTTCAACAGCGGGCATCATGCTTGCAGGCAGCCACCTTGGAGGCAGTTTGACACATGGCGAAGATTTTTTCAGTTTAAATATTGCGGAAACAGCAACTGGAAGCTTCCCGGAGATAACAGATTCAACACATGTTTTTGAAGGCGCCATTGAACCTGTTATTGCTGCCAAATGTGCGTCCTGCCATAACGACCAAAAAATGAAGGGAGGTCTCAATATGGTCAGTTTTGCATCTCTCGCTAAAGGTGGAAAAACAGGTCCCACATGGGTTTCAGGTGATCCAGACATGAGCCTGCTAACTGAAAGGCTGGCATTGGATCCTGAAGACAAAAAACACATGCCTCCCAAAGGGAAGGCACAACTGACAGCAACAGAGATACTGCTATTCAGAGAATGGATTAAAGCCGGAGCTACAGCAAATACCCGTGTTGGTGAACTAAAGGAGACGGACACATTGAAAGCATTGGTTTATCAGGTAGCAGAAGCTGGCAAAAAACCAAAATCAGACAAAAGTTATACTTTTTCAGCGGCTTCCTCTGCTACAATAGCTTCTTTGAATACCCCATTCAGAAGAATTCTTCCACTTGCCTATCAATCACCAGCCTTAAGTGTGAAGTTTTTTCTGAAAGAACAATTTAATCCTGAAATGCTGAAAGAATGTTCTTCAATCAAAGAACAAGTTGTTGAAGTAAACCTTTCCGGAATGCCGGCGGATGATGAATTGCTTAAATCCCTGTCGCAATTTCCTAATCTGGAAAAATTGAACCTGAATGGAACATCCATTTCCGGTAAAAATTTAAACGTCCTTACTGCTTGTAAACAGCTGGAACAGATCTCACTGGCCAGTACAGCACTAAAGATAGATGCACTGAAGGCCCTTGCTGTAATACCGTCCTTAAAGAAAGTGTTTTTATGGAATACACAGGTTACAGAAAAAGATATAGCTAGCCTGACTTCTCAATATCCGGGTATTAAATGGGATATGGGTTATATTCCTGATAAAAACGAGTTGCTAAAACTTACACCACCATATCCTGCCAACCGTGACAAAGCCATCCTCGAACAGGGAGAAGTAATTTTCCTGAAACACCCACTACCAGGTGTTAAAATAAGGTATACTTTAGATGGATCAGTACCAGATACCAGTGCAGGAACTATTTTTGAAACAGCAATACCAATGAAAGGTTTGCTAAGAATAAGGGCTGTAGCTACCGCCTCAGGTTGGATCAGCAGCAATGTATCAGAACAGACCTTTTTTATGAAGGGAATAAAAACTGATTCAGTCAAATTAATCAACGAACCCGACCCTAAATACAGAAAATTTGGCGCCAAAGCATTAACAGATGAAATTAAAGGGGAAGCAGGGAATTTTGGTATGAACTGGCTCGGATTTAAAGATTTACCCTTTAAAGCAGGATTTTATACCAGTACCTCCAAAATGATTTCTCAGGTTGTATTAAGCCTGGCAGACAATACCGGTTCATACATATTCCCACCCACCCAAATTATCATTAAAGCAGGAGATAATCCTTCTCAGATGCAGGTTGTGGGTAAACTAAAGCCGGAAATGCCAGGAGAAAACAGATCAAATGCCGTAATCCCCTATACTGTTTTAATAACGCCGGGTAATTACCGCTACATAGAGATCGAGGCTGTAAATATTCAGAAACTTCCAGGCTGGCATAGAGGAAAAGGAGAAAAAGGATGGGTTTTTGTGGATGAGGTATTCTTTTATTAATTTCACCTGCCTAACAGGCAGTAATTGATATCCCAGCAAACCATACAGGAAATCCAGAACAGAATCGATATCATTGATATCGTAGGTTCTTTTGTTAAGCTCAAAAGAAGGGGTACTAATTTAATTGGGAACTGTCCCTTTCACCACGAAAAAACACCCTCTTTTACTGTTTCACCTTCAAAAGAGATTTACAAATGTTTCGGATGTGGCAAGAGTGGCAATGCCATAGGCTTTGTCATGGAGCACGAAAAGTATACCTATGTGGAGGCCCTGAAATGGCTGGCTCAGCGGTATAATGTAGAGATCGAAGAAACTGAAACCAGTCCCGAATACAAAGAGCAACAGCAGCTGGCAGACAGCCTGCATATTGTCAATCAGTTTGCTGTAAAATATTTTCAGAATCAGCTTCTTGAAAATGATGAAGGAATTGCAAATGCCTTGTCCTACCTGAGGGAAAGGGGGTTTAATGACGAGACAATCAGGAAATTTCAAATCGGCTACTGCCTGAACCAACGCGATGCATTTGCAAAGGAGGCTATAAAAAATCAATATAGTCCGGATATCCTCAAAAAAAGTGGACTCTGTATAGAACGAGACGGTCAGTTGGTTGACAACTACAGAGGCAGAATCATTTTTCCGATCCATAATCAGAGTGGGAAAGTAATTGGTTTTGGGGCAAGGGTAATTGGAAGCAGTGATCGTGGACCTAAATATATCAATACCCCTGAGAATGAGTTGTATGTCAAAAGTAAAATCCTGTATGGATCGTATTTTGCCAGGCAAACGATAGACAGGCTTGATGAATGTTTTCTGGTTGAGGGGTATACAGATGTCACCGCCATGCACCAGGCAGGTATTGACAATGTAGTTGCGTCTGGAGGTACATCTCTAACGGTAGACCAACTCCGCCTAATCAGAAAATACACCAATAATCTAACCATCATTTATGATGGCGATGCCGCCGGCATAAAAGCGGCATTAAGAGGTCTTGATCTTGCCATAGAAGAAGGCCTTAACGTTCAGCTCGTTCTTGTTCCTGACAAAGAAGATCCGGATAGCTATGTTAAAAAAGTAGGTGCAGAGGCTTTCAGGGATTTTGTACAGACAAACAAACAGGATTTTATCTTATTTCAACTGGAAGTTGCCCTCAAAGATGCCGGCTCAGACAGCTCCCGAAAAGCTGCCGTTGTCAATCAAATCGCGGAATCAATTTCCAAACTGAACAGAACTGAAGATTTTACCAGGCAGCAGGATTATATCAAGCGGTGTTCGTCCATGTTAAAGGTGGATGAACAAGGTATGACTGCACTTGTGAATAAATTCAACAGGGATAAACAGGATAAGGAAGAAAAGAAAATCCAGCGGGAGCTAAATCAACCTGAACAAGTCAAATCAGATCAGGAAAATGAACAAGATGGCATTGCACTGTTTTTTAAAGATGAATTAAATGAACAGGCTGTCATCAGGTCACTGATAGAGTTTGGCACGCTTGCATGGGACGATAACCTTACTGTTGCAGAATTTATATTTCAGGAAGTTGACAATGACGGGCTCGAAGAATTATTTGATAATAAGCTTTTGACCAGGATTTTAAATGACTACAGGTTGCAATTCAACAACGGAGAAAATCCAACAGAAAAAAGTTTCCTCTACCATAGTGATCAGCAAATCAGTCAATTAGCAGTTTCCCTTTTAACTGAAAAACACCAGATCAGTCCGAATTGGACAAAAGTTTACAAGGGTGATATCCTCAATCGGAATGATTTATATAAAGAGGAAGTCTTATCCTGTATGACCTACCTGAAGCTTAAGAAAATTAAAAAACTGATTCTTGAAAATCAGTTGGATCTCGAGAAAGAGAATTCAACTGAAGATATCATCATACTCCTTCAGACTCATCAGCATTTGAAACAGGTAGAGATAGAACTGATGAAAAAAACGGGTACTGTTATCTTCAGGTGATATTTATTGCGGATCAACATTTACCATGATGTGGACAGCTTTAAAGGTTGGATCATTTTGCATGATTGCCATAACCTGCTGTACGTGATTTCTGGCCAGCGCATGCCTGGAGCCATCCCTGGGCAATTTAAGCATGATCTCATAAATATATTTATTGCGTACCCTGTTCACT
>CANHUF010000028.1 GCA_947463715.1 Sphingobacteriales bacterium | reverse complement strand
TAATGGTGCCTTTTTGTATGCAAGTAATTTCAGTGTAGGTGTGAATATTTTTTTTGAAATCAATAAACAGCTTGCGCGTCTGATGTCTGGACAACCACAGTACGAAATGGACATCAAAGAAATACACCACACCCAAAAGAAAGATGCACCAAGCGGCACAGCCATCACATTGGCAGAGCAGGTTATTGAAAATATGCCCCGAAAAGATACCTGGGTTAATGAACACACAATTTCACCAAACGAAATAGCAATTGTGAGCGAACGAACGGACCCCTATCCGGGATGGCACGAAGTTAACTATCATTCTGACATAGATGAAATCAAGATCGTCCACAATGCATTTAACCGGAATGGATTTGCACTTGGCGCCGTTCTGGCTGCTGAGTTTATTCATGGGAAAAATGGTATTTTCACAATGAAAGATGTACTCGGTTTTGGAAATTGATGAAAAATGCTGAATAAAAAAACACAATATGCCTTTCAGGCACTGATGTACCTCGCCGAAAACCAAGATAAAGGTCCGGTCTTAATTGCAGAAATTGCAGCTACTAAAAGAATTCCCTTAAAATTCCTGGAAAACATTTTGCTTGAGCTTAGAAAAGCAGGAATCCTTGAAAGTAAAAAAGGGAAAGGCGGGGGTTATTTCCTAAACCTTCCCCCTTCAAAAATCAGACTGGCTGATATCATTCGAAAAATTGATGGCCCAATTGCCATGTTACCCTGTGCCAGCCTTTACTTTTATGAAAGATGCAGCAATTGTGATGAAAAAAACTGCGGTCTCCATGATACCATGATTGAAGTAAGGGATGCTACATTGAAAATTCTGGAAGGTAAAACAGTAGCAGATCTTGTTAAAAAATAACCTGAAAGAAACACTTTATTTATCAAATTAGTATGGCTGAAGATCTGACAATTGTTAAAGGGAGCAAGAAAGAACAATATGAAATGCTCTTCCCGCAAATTAAGGCATTGCTGGAAGGAGAACCCGATCTGATTGCAAATCTTGCAAATATAGCAGCCGCATTGAAAGAACAATTTAACTTCCATTGGGTTGGATTTTATATTGTCAGAGGCAATGAACTGGTACTAGGTCCATTCCAGGGTCCCGTAGCCTGCACACGCATAAAGCCGGGCAAAGGTGTTTGCGGAACTGCATGGGAACAAAATACTATCCAGGTAGTGCCTGATGTAGAGCAGTTCCCAGGCCATATTGCCTGCAGCAGTTTATCTAAAAGTGAAATTGTTTTACCACTTTCCAATCTAACTGGTGTGTGGGGTGTTTTGGATATTGACAGCAGTGAATACGCTTCCTTTGACGATGAAGATGTGATTCAACTAAAGAGAATTGTTTCATTAATTACCTTCGAGCAATAATTTGATTTCTGCTTCAAATTCTTTCTTAAATATTTCATGGTGAACGCCAGTTGCTGGTCCGGAATAGCCAGCATGTGTTTTTTTCACTGTTCCATCCTTTCCAATAAAAATCATTGATGGAAAAGCTTTTATTGGAGTCATCTGAGGTAGGGTTTTTTCTGTCCTTAGCGTATCCGAAGATAAAACTCCTGTGATCAGCATGGGATACTCTACATCAAACTTGTCTTTAAATCTCCTTAAGTTTCGGCTGGCCTTTGTAAAATCCAGCGTATACTCATATGCCAGTCCGATTACCTCAACACCTCTTTGCTTGTTCTGGCGGTAATACTGACTGAGGAAGGCTGTTTCATCCATGCAATTAGGACACCAAGATCCCATAATCTGAATAACAACCACTTTACCTTTATACCGGTCGTCATTGATACCTACCAGATTACTGTCAAGATCTGGAAATGCAAAATCAAGACTACGCACATCACCTCTCAAATGCATGGCAGCAGTGGACTCATCAATAGTCATCTGGCTATCTTTTATCGCAGTCCAGGTTTCAAGATATTCCGGTCCGCTTGCAAACACCCCCCTATCTATTGTTCCATTTTCATTCAGGTGTGCACCAAAGAAAAAAGCATGGGTTCCGTCAAAAGTTGATAGAACCATGGAATCACCGGCAACAGTTCCTTCCAGAAACCTGTAGTCTCCTGTTGGTGTAAGAAATGTTCCGGAAATATTTTTGCCATTTTGCCTGAACTCTGCAAGAATTTGAGATTGCCTTCCATCAGGCTTATGAAATGTTGCTCTCCATCGGCCATTGAAATCCTTGTTCTTTCCAGGTAGATTTAATACATTTCTACTTCTACCTTTTTCCAAAACCACTGGCATATACTGATCTCCCGTGGCCGTTTTTTTGTACCACTCACCTTGATAACCTGCTTGGCTCACCTTCAGTTTCAACTGTGCTTCAAAAAATGGTAAATCTACCAACAAAGAATCACCTGATTGTTGGATTTGATTGATGAGTAAACGCTCAGTATCATTGATGATTGTCCATTGTAATTTCCCAGCAGACCTTTTCTCTTCTACGTTAAATACGATATGATAACCATCTTTTCGCTTCACTTCAGCCCGATAATATTGTTGTGCAAAAAGGCTTCCATTAAGCATTACAAATAAAAAAATCAAGCAATAGTTCTTTAACCGCATATCAAAAATTTATTGGAGATTTAAAAACATATCTGAAGTCATACGAGCAAGGTCATATTCAGGTATCCAGCCCCAGTCTGCCCGGGCACTGGAGTCATCAATACTTTGGGGCCAGCTGTTGGCAATCTGTTGTCTGTAATCAGGCGCATATGTAATTTCAAATCCTGGAATATGTCCGGTTATTGCTGCTGCGATTTCTGTAGGGGAAAAACTCATGCCAGCCACATTGTAAGAAGTTCTGACTTTTATTTTGGAAGCCGGCGCTTCCATCAGTTCAATTGTGGCCCTGATCGCATCAGGCATATACATCATAGGCAATCGCGTTTCCGCTTCCAGAAAACAGGTGTACCTGCTTTTTTCCCTGGCAGCATGAAATATTTCAACGGCATAATCTGTAGTACCTCCACCTGGTGAAGATTTATAACTGATCAGACCGGGATACCTCAGACTCCTTACATCAACACCATAACGCTGATGAAAATAATTACACCAGAACTCCCCTGCGTATTTGCTTATACCATATACAGTGGTTGGTTCAATAATCGTTTGCTGCGGGCATTCCAACTTTGGCGAGGTGGGTCCGAATACAGCGATACTGCTTGGCCAGTATACTTTATCCAACTTCTCTTCCTTGGCTATATCAAGTACATTCAAGAGTGACTGCATATTCAGATTCCAGGCCAAAGGCGGATTTTTTTCACCAGTAGCCGAAAGAATTGCGGCCAGGAGGTACACCTGTGTAATATTTTGACGGATAATCTGAACATGAAGCATTTCTTTGTTCATGACATCCAGGCTAACATACGGACCAGTACCACGAAGCAAATCATTCTCTTCCCGCAGATCTGAAGCTACGACATTAGCCCCTCCATATATCTTCCTGAGTGCCAGTGTGAGTTCAACACCAATTTGTCCGCTTGCACCAATGACCAGGATTCTGTCTTTTCTCATCAGGCTTGAGTTTTATTTGCAAATATCGATATTAAAACTGAACCGGGAATAGTTAAAACCCAGTTGATTATCTTTGTAAAATGGAGACATTTCTGAAAGAAAAATTTGAGCATCAGGTCTATGACGAAAGCAGCTTTTTCCTTATTGCCGGACCTTGCGTAGTTGAAAGCCAGTCCCTTTTAAATGTAATAGCAGAAAGGGTTTCCGGCATATGCCGCAATCTGGGTATCCCCTACATTTTTAAAGCATCTTACAGAAAAGCCAACAGAACAAGTGCTGCATCATTCAGCGGACTGGGTGATGAAACTGGATTGGATTTGTTGCAGTCAACAGGAAAAAAATTTAATCTTCCAACAACCACCGATATCCATTCTGCTGCAGAAGCCTCGCTGGCGGCAGCATATGCTGATATTTTACAGATACCCGCATTTCTATGCAGACAAACTGACCTCCTTATGGCAGCAGGTGAAACCGGTAAGATTATTAACATTAAAAAAGGTCAGTTTATCAGTGGGGAAGCAATGAAATTTGCAGTGGATAAAGTCAAAAATACAGGCAATAACAACATCATGCTAACCGAAAGAGGAACAACTTTCGGATACCAGGATCTGGTAGTTGACTACAGAAATATACCCATTATGCAATCCATAGGAGTTCCTGTGATCATGGATTGCACACATGCGCTTCAACAACCCAATCAAATCTCTGGAGTTACTGGGGGGAATCCTCAACTGATTGGAACCATTGCCAAAGCCGCGATTGCTGCTGGAGCAGACGGACTATTCATTGAAACCCATCCTGAACCTCACAAGGCGTTAAGTGATGGCGCCAATATGCTTAAGCTTGATTTACTGGAACCACTCCTGGAAAAATTAATCAAAATAAGAAAAGCTGTGGTTTAATGATACCGCAATGGGTTTCTGCGCCCCATCCCGATATAACGCTTGACATTCATCCAAAATGCAAGAAAAAAATAAAAAATTACGGGTGATCCAAGGGTTAAACAGGATATGTATATAAAGTATTTTCTAATCGTGAATGTAGGGATACCCATCTTCTCTCCTATACGGGTGCACACGCCTAAAACCTGCCATTCTATGAAATTTCTAAATTTATCCATTCCATAAAGATAATTAATCCTATTATTTAATGAACAGTTGGTAAGGGCATTTGAATTGACTAATTTTGCACTGCAAAAGTAAAAAAATAAACCATGGTATTCGATTTAGACCTCATTCGGAAAACCTACCAGGAAATGCCTGCTAAGGTTGATGCCGCCAGGGCTGCTCTCGGCAGACCATTAACACTGGCTGAAAAAATATTGTATGCCCATCTTTGGAAAGGTTCTGAAGTCAAGGATTTTGAAAGGGGTAAAGCCTATGTGGATTTTGCACCAGACAGGGTTGCGATGCAGGATGCAACAGCACAAATGGCTCTATTACAATTTGACACGACCGGGCGCAAAAAAGTTGCAGTTCCGTCTACCGTGCATTGTGATCACCTCATTGTTGCAAAGGAAGAAAGTACAACGGACCTGAAAAAAGCAGTAACAGAAAACGAAGAAGTTTATAATTTCCTTTCTTCAATCTCCAATAAATATGGCATTGGCTTCTGGAAACCAGGAGCAGGTATTATCCATCAGGTTGTACTTGAAAATTATGCATTCCCGGGTGGCATGATGATCGGAACGGATTCACATACCGTCAACGCTGGTGGCTTAGGTATGATAGCCATAGGTGTTGGTGGAGCTGATGCATGTGACGTTATGGCTGGCTTGAGCTGGGAATTACTTATGCCCAAACTCATTGGTGTTAAACTCACAGGAAAACTGAATGGCTGGGCTTCACCAAAGGATGTAATCCTGAAAGTAGCAGGCATACTTACTGTTAAGGGTGGAACCAATGCCATTGTGGAATATTTCGGAGAAGGTGCTACCAGCATGAGCTGTACAGGTAAAGGCACAATCTGTAACATGGGTGCAGAAGTGGGTGCTACTACCTCTACTTTTGGATACGATGAAAGCATGTCTCGCTACCTCAAATCTACCGGAAGAGCTGAAGTTGCAGAAGCAGCTGATACAATAAAATCTTACCTGACCGGTGATCAGGAGGTATACGAAAACCCTGAAAAATACTTTGACAGGGTAATTGAGATCAACCTCAGCGAGCTCGAGCCACATTTGAATGGTCCGTTTACACCCGACTTGGCTACCCCTATTTCAAAAATGAAAGAAGAGGCCGCCAAAAACAACTGGCCTACAAAAGTGGAAGTTGGATTGATTGGTTCCTGCACCAACTCTTCATACGAAGATATCAGCAGAGCTGTAAGCCTTGCAAAACAAGTGGCTGAAAAGGGACTTAAAACCAAAGCAGAATTCACCATCACACCTGGCAGTGAGCTGGTAAGATACACCATTGAAAGAGATGGTTACCTTGACACCTTCGCGCAGATTGGTGCTACCGTTTTTGCCAACGCCTGTGGTCCTTGTATCGGCATGTGGGACAGAATGGGTGCAGAAAAGCAAGAGCGTAACACCATCGTCCATTCCTTTAACAGAAATTTTGCCAAGCGCGCAGACGGCAATCCGAATACACTGGCATTTGTAGCCAGTCCTGAGATCGTTACTGCCCTCGCAATTGCAGGAGATCTAACCTTTAACCCTCTCACAGATACCTTAATCAACGAGCAGGGAGAAGCTGTTAAACTGGATCCTCCAAGCGGTGATGAGCTGCCAACTAGAGGTTTTGCAGTTGAAGATGCAGGTTATCAGGCTCCGGCTGAAGATGGCAGTGGTATTATCATTGACGTAAAATCAGATAGCAAAAGGCTTCAACTTCTTTACCCATTCCCGGCTTGGGGAGGCACTGACCTGAAAGGACTTAAACTGCTTATCAAAGCAAAGGGTAAATGTACGACTGATCATATTTCGATGGCCGGCCCATGGCTGAAATTCAGAGGCCACCTGGATAATATCAGTAACAACATGCTGATTGGTGCAGTTAACTTCTTCAATGAAAAGACTGATAATGTAAAAAATCAGTTAACAGGAGAATATGGTCCCGTTCCAGCCACTCAAAGGGCTTACAAAGCTGCGGGTATCGGCAGTATCGTAATTGGTGATGAAAACTATGGTGAGGGTTCTTCAAGAGAACATGCTGCCATGGAACCTCGACACCTCGGCGTTCAAGTGGTTATGGTTAAGTCATTTGCCCGCATACACGAAACAAACCTGAAAAAACAAGGTATGCTGGCACTAACTTTTGCCCGAAAAGAAGATTATGACCTGATTCGTGAAAATGACGTTATTGATGTGACCGGTTTAACTGAATTTATACCGGGCAAATCACTTCATGTTGTATTGAATCATGAAGATGGAAGTCAGGATATCATTGAAGCAAATCACAGCTACAATGAGCAGCAAATCGAATGGTTTAAGTCTGGAGGAGCACTTAACTTTATCCGTGCAAATTCCAAATAAAAATTGAATTTAATTCATAATGAAGGGAAGGGATTTGATTATCCTTTCCCTTTCTTTTTTTGTTCGTATTCCTGAATTTCCTTGGGAACAGGCTTAAGCGGAGTAACAGGTTTGGGGGGCTTTTGTCCAGACGCTTCTTTCTCTGGCTGACCAAAAACGAAACGTTCCGTTTTGATTATTGTCCCCATGCTAGGATCATAATGGTTCCAGACACCATGTTTTACCTCTGCCGATTCGTGCTTGATGATTTTGATTAATGTGCGGGTAGGATTGTCCAGATCAGGAACCTCAATTGTATCATAGGGGTTGGCAGGATCAATAGATTTCCAACTTTCTTCCCTCAGCAGATCACCTAACCGGGTATAATAGAACTGTTTTCCTTCCCTGAATCCTCCTTTATAATTTTCCCTGGCAATCAAATCTCCCATCAGGCTGTATCGGCGCCACTGTCCCTCTTTCCTGTTATACCAGTAATACCCTTCTTCTTCATAACCTGGCTCTCCCCTAACCTCTTCCAACCGGATTACCCAAGGACCTTGCCTAAGTTTTTGCTGATCAATCCTGTTAATGGTATCTCCATTGGCAGTCAACTGATAATCTGACCAGATTTGTGTTTGTCCGACTGCAGCAAAACAAATAAGATTAATAAGCAGTGTTAAAAATCGAAGACCTGATTTCACAATAGAATTTTTATATTGCATACTCCTTAAATTTATCAAAAAGGATTCATATCATGTTTAAAGAAAAATATAAATACGCAATGAAGCGCATAATTTTAACAGCAACCGGACTTTTAAGTATCCTGTTAGTTTCGGCCCAGTTCAAATTTACACCCGGCGAAACCAGACTGAAAAGTCTGCTCGAAAAAAACACCAAGGCCGAGGCCAGTCCCCTTAAAGATATCAGTTTTCGCAATATCGGTCCAACTATCATGAGTGGTCGGGTGGATGATATTGAAGTTAACCCTGCAGATCCTACCGAATTTTATGTTGCATACGCAACCGGGGGACTTTGGCATACTACCAATAACGGACAAAGTTTTAGTCCCATCTTTGATCAGGAGGCAGTTGTAGGTATTGGAGATATTGCTGTAAACTGGAATACAAGAACAATATGGGTTGGAACAGGTGAAGTAAACAGCAGCCGTTCTTCCTATGCTGGCATTGGTGTTTACAAGAGTAATGACAACGGAAAATCCTGGCAATACCTTGGGTTGCCCGAATCTCATCACATTGGCAAAATTGTATTACATCCTGCAAACCCTGATGTTGCCCTGGTTGCTGTGCTTGGTCATCTCTACTCACCCAACCGTGAACGTGGTGTATTTAAGACCACAGATGGCGGTAAATCCTGGAAACAGACACTCTACATAGATGAAAATACTGGAAGTGTGGAAATGGAACTGAACCCGGCGAATCCAAATGAAATATATGCTTCTGCCTGGCACAGAATAAGGAAGTCATGGAACTTTACCGAAGGCGGTAACACATCAGGGATATACAAGAGTATAAATGGAGGCGACACATGGCAGCTGATTTCAGGAGCTACATCAGGTTTTCCGCAAGGGGAAGGCATTGGTAGGATCGGTTTGGCTGTTTACCCAAAAGATCCCACAATCGTTTATGCAGTTGTAGACAACTATAATCTTAAACCTGATACCACCAAAACAGATACCGGAAGAATTGCCGTAAAGGATCTGAAAATGATGGACGAAAAACAACTTGCAGGATACAGTGATGTTGCTATAGACCGTTTTTTAAGGATGAACGGGCTGAATGGGATGTATCCCAATGCCAAAAATTTAAAAGAAGCACTTAACGCCGGAACGGTAAAAGTAACTGCGCTTTACAATTATCTTTTTGATGAAGGTGCTGGGCCAGCTGTCAATCAGATAAGCGGTTGTGAAGTTTATAAAAGCACTGATGCCGGTAAGACCTGGCAAAAAACACATCAGCAACCTATCAGCATTTACAACACTTTTGGATACTATTTTGGCAAAATCTATGTGTCTCCAGTAAATCCTAGTAAAATTGTAATCCTGGGCATCAATGCCAATATCTCTGTAGATGGAGGAAAAACATTCAGCTCTATGGATAAGGGAAATACACATTCCGACTGGCATGCCCTTTGGATTAATCCAAACCGTGATAATCACATGATTGCTGGAAATGATGGGGGATGCAATATCACCTATGATGCCGGCAAAAACTGGTTTAAGGCCAATTCACCGGCTGTTGGACAATTCTATGCCATTAACCTGGACAATGAAAAGCCCTACAATGTTTACGGAGGATTACAAGACAATGGATCCTGGTATGGCCCTTCTAACAACAGAGAGTCTATTGACTGGACAGACGACGGACAATATGCATTTAAGAGACTGAATGGTGGTGACGGTATGCAGGTACAAATTGATCCAAGAGACCATAATATTGTCTATTCAGGATCTCAGTTTGGTGCCTATATGCGTATCAACAAGCAACAACCTACACCAAAGTTTTTAAGACCTCCAGGCGGAAATTTAAGTGAACAGAAGAATAGATTTAACTGGCAAACGCCAATTCTTTTATCAAAACACAACCCTGATATTCTATACATGGGAGGAAATGCCCTCTACAGAAGCATGAACAAAGGTGATCAATTTGAAAAAATCAGTCAGGATCTGTCTAATGGCAAAAAATCGGGTGATGTACCATTTGGTACGCTGACTTCAATAAGTGAATCATCCCTTAAATTTGGATTGATCTATACTGGATCTGACGATGGCGTTATTGCAGTTACCAAAGATGCAGGATACAGCTGGCAAAAATTGGGAATGCCCGATAAAAAAGGAATCGGAGGCCTCCCCCAGGGGTTATACGTAAGCAGGGTTCAGTCATCAAAGCATAAAGAAAGCAGGGTTTATGTTACACTAAACGGGTACAGAGAAGATCATTTTGATGCATACGTATATTGCAGCGACGACTATGGTCAAAGTTGGAGAAGAATTGGTACAGATCTTCCTCTGGAGTCAGTAAATGTAATCAAAGAAGACCCCAAATCTGCGGATATTTTATATGTTGGGACAGATGGTGGAATATATGCCAGTGTAAATGGAGGAGTCAATTTCATGCAATTCACCAATGGACTTCCCAAAGGACTTCCAATTCATGATGTTGCCATTCAGGAAAGGGAAAACGAAATCATCCTTGGCACACATGGCAGGAGTATATTTATAGGCAAGCTGGACCTGGTCCAGAAAATGACAAGCAAATAAAAAAACTAACCTTTGTGATTGAGGAAAAACTGGATGGCTAAATCATAGCCATCCAGTCCCAGTCCGCATATTGTTCCTCTGGCTTTTGCCGAAACATGTGATAATTTTCTGAATTCTTCTCTTGCATGTACATTAGAGATATGTACCTCTATTACAGGTGTCTTGATAGCAGCAATGGCGTCGCCAATGGCAACTGAGGTATGCGTATACCCACCAGGATTCAGGATGATTCCATCAGCACTAAAACCATGCTCCTGAATTGCATTAATAAGCTCCCCTTCTACATTGCTTTGATAATATAGAATGGTAATATCAGGGTATTTAGACCTCAGATTGGCAAGAAAAGATTCGAAATCCGAAGACCCGTAAATACCAGGCTCACGCTTTCCCAATAAATTGAGGTTGGGACCGTTAATAATGGTTATTTTGTTCATACCAACTCAGGCAGGGACTCCCTGATCATGTTTATAAAATCATCAAAAAGATAACGGCTGTCGTGCGGACCTGGAGTAGCTTCCGGATGGTATTGAACAGAGAATGCAGGACGATCTACAATCCTTATTCCCTCAATTGAATCATCATTGAGATTTATATGCGTTATCTCAAGCTTATCAGACTTTCTGACTGCCTCAGCATCAACAGCAAAACCATGATTCTGCGTAGTAATCTCACATACACCAGTAAGCATATTCTTAACTGGGTGATTCAATCCCCTATGGCCATGATGCATCTTGAAAGTTTGGATTCCATTGGCCAGCGCAAGTAACTGATGTCCTAAGCATATTCCAAATACTGGTTTCCTGGTATCAAGAATTTTCTTTACTGTCTCAATAGCATAATCCATTGATGAGGGATCACCTGGACCATTTGATATAAAAAATCCATGGGGCTCGAATTGAAGCAAATCTTCAAAGCTCGTTTTCGCCGGATGAACGCGCACATAGGCGCCGCGATCAGACATACATTTGATGATATTACGCTTAACACCGAAATCGAGAACAGCTATTCGTATATCGGCGTTAGGGTCTCCCATATGGTAAACTTCTGTTGTTGTTACCAGTGAAGCCAATTCTAATCCATCCATTGAAGGAATTTTCTTTACAGCCTCTTTTAAAGCTTCAACATCTGTTGAATCTGATGAAATGATACAATTCATAGCACCCTTTTCCCTTATGTGTGTAACAAGAGCCCGGGTATCCACATCTTCTATCGCTACAACCTTTTGATCAATGAGGTATTGCTGCAATGATTCAGTTGCCATTAACCTGCTGTATTTTTCTTCCAGGTTACGACCAATAAGCCCCTTTATCTTAACGGTTTCACTTTCAACATCTTCAGGTTTTACACCATAATTTCCAGTATGCACATTATTCATGATAAGCACCTGACCATAATAACTTGGATCAGTAAATACTTCCTGATAACCTGTCATTCCGGTATTGAAACACAATTCACCTGATGTGGTTCCTATCATGCCAAAAGATTGACCATGAAAAACCATACCATCTTCTAAAACCAAAACTGCAGGGATTGACTTTTTCTCTTGTGTAGGCATTTGAAATTCAATTTGGATGCAAAATAAAAAAGGCAGGACTAAAAGACCTGCCTTATTAAGGATTAATTTATCAACATTTTAATTATTCAGATGCAGTTGATTCTTCAGCAGCAGGAGTTTCAGCTACAGGAGATTCTGAAGCCTTTTTCCTTGCACCACTCCTTCTTGTTTTCTTGGCAGGTGCTGAAGTTTCACCGATACCCTTACCATAGATTTCGTTGAAATCAACGAATTCAATCATGGCTCGTTCTGCATTGTCACCAACGCGAATACCAAGCTTTATGATCCTAGTATATCCTCCAGGTCTTGTTGCAACTTTAGGACCAACAACGGTGAAAAGCTCTTTAACAGCACTTTTGTCTTGTAGGTATGAGAAAACTATACGGTGATTGTGCATAATTTGCTCCTTGCTGTCAGCTTTTTTGGTTTTGGTTACCAATGGCTCAATGTAAGTACGCAGAGCCTTTGCTTTTGCAAGTGTGGTTACAATACGTTTGTGTGTGATCAGCTGACTTGCCATATTAGACAAGAGGGCTTCTCTGTGTGCCTTTTTACGGCCTAGATTGTTGATTTTGTCTCCGTGACGCATGACATTTGTTTTTAAAGCTGTACCGTGTCAGGAATTACAGCCTGTTTAGAAAAAAATTAAAACTCATCTACATCGATACCCAGCTTAGCAAGGTCCATTCCAAAATGGAGACCCCTTTCCTGAAGTACCTGTTCGATTTCTGAAAGCGATTTTTGTCCAAAATTCCTGAACTTCATCAAATCCTCTTGCTCATATTGTACCAGCTGACTTAAGCTGTTGATTTTGGCAGCTTTGAGACAATTGAAAGCCCTTACAGAAAGATCAAGATCCTCTAAAGGTGTTTTGAGAACTTTTCTGAGTTGCAGTGTTTGCTCATCAACAAGATCTTCCTTCTTTTCTTCCTTGTTATCAAAAGTGATATTCTCATCAGTGATAATCATCAGGTGTTGAATAAGGATTCTTGAGGCTTGCTTTACAGCTTCTTCAGGATGAATGGTTCCATCAGTATTCACATCAAGCAACAATTTTTCAAAATCTGTACGCTGTTCAACACGCGTATTCTCAATAGCGTATTTAACATTCTTGATGGGCGTGTGAATAGAGTCGATAGGAATATATCCAAAAGGCATTTCCTTCAGGCGGTTATCCTCAGAAGGAACATAACCACGACCTTTTGTAATATGAAGTTCAATATTCAATTTAGCTGAAGGATCCATGGTGCAGATAAGCAATTCAGGATTCATTACCTGAAATGTACCTGTAACTTCATCAATCATACCGGCAGTGAACTCAGACTTTCCTTTGATTGAAAGTGTCAGCTTTTCAGTCTGTACATCATGATCCAGAATCTTTTTGAACCTGATTTGCTTCAGATTGAGAATGATCTCAGTTACATCTTCAACCACACCTTTGAGTGTTGCAAATTCGTGGTCTGCTCCTTCTATGACTATACCAGTGATGGCATAACCTTCGAGAGAATTGAGAAGTACCCTGCGTAAAGCATTACCAATGGTAACACCATAACCTGGTTCAAGCGGACGAAACTCAAACTGAGCTTCGAAATCTGTCGCTTTCTGAAGGACTATTTTGTCCGGCTGCTGGAAATTTAAAATGGCCATATTTAAATTTCTAATTTACGTGTTGACTTAAACTTAATTAAGTAACGGGTGAATATATATACCAAAAAACCGTTTGCACGGTTTCAGGCAGATTACTTAGAATACAATTCTACAATCAATTGCTCCCTGATATTCTCTGGTACATTCTCCCTTTCAGGATATGCTACGAAAGTACCGGAAAGAGATCCTTCATTGAAATCAACCCATCCAATTTTAGGGTTACGGGGTCTCATGAAAGATTTGATGTTCGCACTTTCCCTGCTTTTGTCAGCTATTGATACAACATCACCCGGTTTCAACTGAAACGAAGGAATGTTAACCACTACATCGTTAACCATGATATGCTTGTGAGATACAAGTTGACGAGCAGCAGGACGTGAAGGAGAAATACCCATGCGGAATACGGTGTTGTCAAGTCTCGCTTCGAGCAATTTAATCAGGTTCTCACCTGTTACGCCTTTCAACCTTGCAGCTTCTTCAAATGTTTTGCGGAACTGACGCTCCAGAACACCATAGGTATATTTTGCTTTCTGCTTTTCCTTAAGCTGAACAGCGTATTCACCCAACTGCTTGCGCTTACGCAAAGCACCATGTTGTCCAGGAGGATTGCTGTTTTTATCCAGATATTTTCCGTTTCCGAGAATTGGTTCTCCAAATATCCTGGAG
>CANHUF010000027.1 GCA_947463715.1 Sphingobacteriales bacterium | reverse complement strand
GTGTTCCACAAGGGCTATGTTGCGCTGACGCTCCCCGCTTAAATCCGGAAACCGTTTCCGAACACTCTCGAGATTCGAAATAGGCGGCTGTATGGGGAAATGGGGAGCATTATAGGAGAGAAAGAGAAAAAAGGGCTCTGACTTTATCTTGCTTTTATTCAGCCATTCAATTGCCCAACTCGTAAACAATTCAGTTGCATGACCTTCCGGATCAATTTCCAGTTCATTGAGACGCATCCAGTTCACCCCTTGTCTTCGGTGGTGATAATAATCATCCATCATATCCCCTAAAAATCCTTTGAAATAGTCAAAGCCTTTACCATTGGGCAGGTTCGGATTATCCAGGCCAAGATGCCATTTGCCAATCATTCCAGTTTGGTATCCTGCCGTTTTGAGGTATGCTGGCAATAGTGCAACTGCTGGATCTAAATAACCCCAGGAGTCCTGTGTCTGTTGACGAATCACCCCAGGTACACCAACCATATCAGGATAACGACCAGCAAGCAATGATGCCCTGCTGGGAGAACAAACTGTGGAGTTGGCATAAAAACGGTTCAAAATCATTCCACCTTTTGCCATGGTATCTATGTTGGGCGTTCTTATCGCACCACCGGAAAACCCTACATCTCCCTTCCCAAGGTCATCCGTAAGGATCAGTAGAATATTCGGACGCTGAAACTGCCCAAAAAGGTTTGCAGCAGTCAGACAAGCTCCAAAAAACAGGACATTTATCCTGATGGCAGACATCATGAACATCAGACACCTATTTTGATGATTCGTATTGAAAACAAATCAACTTAAAAATACACCGTATGGTGCATAACCAAATGGTTTTGTGGCTGAAATAAAAAAAGGCTGCATTTGCAGCCTATACTCCCAAAAGAATCGTTGAATTCCTGACGCCACGGACGGAGTCGAACCGCCATCGGAGGTTTTGTGGACCTCTGCCTATCCCCTCGGCCACGTGACATTGTTTTATTGTCTACCAAAATTATAGACTTTATTCGAACTAACCTATTCCTAAAGTACTTTTTTTAAAAAAAACTACTAATATTAACGAATCACATACCAGGTATAACCTCCCGGTGGAATGTTTACAGTGATTTCAATGCTGCGGTCATCTGCCGGCCGGACCATCAGCTCTTGCTTATCTTTTAACCTGACCAATGCCATATCCTTCAATCCGGTATAATAAAGGGGCAACCTGATTATCCTCTTTAACACTTCGCCGGTGGGATTGAATAACAACACAAACGCACGGTCTTTGAGAGTGGGACTCACATGCATCCACCCATCCCAATCCCGGCCGTCAGCCCTGCGAAGATGAACCATCGGGGCATTGAGGATATCCCTGTATTTCTTATACCATGCAACGGTATTGGTTACCAGCCTGCGTGTACTGTCTGTATCATACAGCCTCGGACCCCTGTAACAGGCTTGCACACCGGCACCATAATACTGCACCATCAACTGCTCATAATCCTTCAGGTGGTCTTTGAGTGGCTCAAGAACAGCCTCTGGTCCGCCACCCTGATACCTTGTAAGCGGAACAAAACCCCACCCCATGGAAGGCAGCTTTTCCTTGGTACCATCATGGATATTCTGTCTGTTCAGGATCATTTGTTGTTCCCTGCTTAGTGAAAAATTCACTTCGCGGTATCCCACGGCAATCTTGTGTGTTCCATCGAGGAAATACCAGTCTGGTGCATTCACATAAATACCATTTTCATTACACCAACGGTACAATCCTTTTTGTAACTCCATCTGACGCCACTGGGAATCTTCAAGGCCTTTGTGTCCGGGATGAACTGTTGATGCACAAACATCTCCGGGGTAAGGCCCGTCATTTTCAAAAAGATCAAAGCCTGCGGCGGTCATAAAAAACTTCAACCGTTCGAGGTAATTTAAACCCCATGCACTCCCCATGCAGGGCGCGTTACCAAAAAATGCACCACCGGGTTTGCCTGTCTTGGGATCAATAACATCTGTTTCGTCATTAATCCGGCGGCTGCTGAATAAAGAGTAGCTTCCTATCAGGATGCCTTTGCCATGTGCGTAATCTGCGAGTGCCTTCCACCTGGCCACATTCGATGCTGCTGTATCTTCCATATTACAATGGCTTCCAAAACTGAGTATCAGGGCTTCATAACCGGTTGCCACACACTGGTCTATAGCAGTCCGTACCTGATCATCATTCCTGCTGACCAAGTGCATGAATATTGGATTGGAAGTAGTCCAGGGTGCAACAGTAGCATACATCTGCTGAATCATTAAACCCCTGCGCTCCCTGTCGTAGCTATCCATCAATAGTTCATGGGTGCGTGGTGATTTCATCACCTCTCCGCTCGGGAGATCTACTGCAAGCACTTTCTCAGGATAAACTTCCAGCACACAAGGCGTCTGGTAATTGTAATTCACCTGGGAAGTGTATGCAGAATCGATTTTCCAGTGTGTAGTCTGGTCACTGATATCATAACGCATGGCATTGTTGAAGGCATAATTGGTCTCAACATATAAGCCATGTTGTTTTTTCATCTGATCCGGACTGCCCACAACGGCACTTTCTTCCTCCACCAAACCCAGTGTTTCATTGATGATGCGGTTGATGGTGATGCTGTTGGTGGAGTTGTTTTTAACAGAAACCCATTTCACAATAAGTGGCAGTCCGTTGTACAATTCATAATTCACTTCTACTTCCACACCTTTCAGTTGAGGCAATGAAGAAATGAAACGAAATCTGATCAATTTCCCTTTTGGCTGCGTGGTATTATAAGCCCAGGTTCTCCGTTTCCAGTTGATAAATGGCTTGAGATCGCTGACCTCCACACCTGCATATTGAAAATCCGTTTCACCAGACTTGAGTCCGTCGATCCAGGATGGCATGAGGTATGCCTTTTCTTTTTGTCCTGTTAAACCACCAACTGCATACTGCACGCCATTGATAGTTACAACAGCTTCCGGACTTACAGCCCTTAAAAGTTGTTGTCCGCTTGAAAGATTCCTGAAATCAAAACAGGTCAGATTGGGCGACACCCTGAAACTTCTTTTAACCAGTCCGTTATACAGGATGATATCCTTACCATCCTGAGAAGCATATACATCTGCTTTTTGAACTGGAGCCTGAATGAGCCAATCTTTCACCGCAAGCTGTTCAAAAGCAGGATTCCATTTCGGAATAGTTTGTGAGAAGGAATATTGATTTAAAAACAAAAGGAAAAAAAGTACTTTCAAATTTTGCATATGGTTGAAATTGAAATAGTCAGATCAAAATGAGGGACAGGCACAGGACCATAAACAGGGCTGTAACACTCATGAAAACTGTTGCCAGTGAAAAAGTTTTATAGGTGGATGACATACCCATACCGCTGAACTGTGAAATAACCCAGAAATAAGCATCGTTGGTGTGGCTTACCATCATGGTTCCGCCGGCAATCGATGCGAGTAAAAGTGATAATTCAACGGGTGTATCAAATCCTGCTGCAGCAGACAAAGGGGCAATAATGGAAGTTACCACAATGATTGCTGAAGTGGTGCTGCCTTGCGCTGTTTTTAACAATACACCCATACACCAGGCAATAAAAAGAAAAAAGAGCATACTGCCATTCCCACCAGCCGTGAAGCCTGTTACCAGGTCAGCTATGGGTGTTTTCTTAAGTACCTCACCAAAAACGCCACCGGCACCAACAATAACGAGTATGCTACCGGCATGCATAACACCTTCCCTGATCCATCCATGCAGCGCAGATCTGTTTTCAGCTGTCACAGTGAATAAACTCAATCCAAATCCGATGAGCAGTGCAATTACAGGATGACCCAGAAAATCGATGACTTTTCTGAGGTTGTCAGGCATATCCAGAAAAAATGTAAAAGAAGCTGTTGCAATCAGCAACAATGGAACAACGATGGGCAGGAATGATTTTGAAAGTGATATATTGCTTTGTTGAACTGCGTTATTTTCGTCAACCATTTCTGGCATTTCAACCTTCCCTGCAAACCTTGAACTGAACCACCAGGCTACAATTGCCAGCGGAATTGATATGAGCAATCCGATTCCGATTACTACACCCAGGTCTTCTTTTAAACCCAGATTGGCAGCACCCGCAATACTGCCGGGATGTGGCGGCAGCAGGGTATGTGTGATATACAAACCACTGGCCAGTGCGCATACAATTGCGGCGTGACTTTTCCCGCTCTTCTTGGCAAGTGGCTGTGTAAGACCGCTTAAAATAATATATCCGCTGTCGCAAAATATGGGAATACCAACAACTACTCCTATCACCGTAATGGCGGCTACTGCCCTCCCTTCTCCGAAAAGTTTCAGGATGAACTGTGCAATACGGAGGATGCTACCGCTTTTTTCAAGTACTGTGCCAATCAGTGTTCCAAGAATCACAACCAGTCCGATCTTCTTCATCATATTCCCAAACCCGTCATTGGCAGCATTGGCAATTTCCCCAATGGGCATACCACTGAAAATTCCAGTAAGCAGAGCCGCAAGGAGCAATACAATAAAGGGATTGACTTTGAATTTGGATCCCATTAAAATGATGAACAGAATTGCTCCTGCTATCAGCAATAAAAGTGAAGGTCCTGAAACCATTTCCATGCTCAACAAGATATGCATTTATCGTTAATACATGGCTGGTAAAGCCTGGGGCACTATCGTAATTTCCTGCATTAAATTGAGCACATCAGGATAAGAGTTTTCTGACTGCATCATGCAGATAACTTTCAGGGTTAGCTATTGCATTTGCTTCATTGCCGGCAAGAGCAGTTAATGTAACAAGATCTTCAATACCCAATGCACCCAAATCGCTTTCCGGCATATTGGATTTGCCACAGACCACCCTCAGGCGCTTGTTGTATTTTTGGGCAAGCCTTGCAAGGGTTCCAACAACTTTTCCCTGCAAAGATTGCTCATCAAAACATCCTTCCCCTGTGATAATTACATTAGCCTGTGCAATCTTTGCTTCTAGTCCAACCTCCTCTATGATGTGATCTGTTCCTGAAATCAACCTTGCACCCAAAAACACCTCACAGCCTCCGCCCATACCTCCTGCTGCTCCTGCACCGGGTAAGGTGGCTACTGATCTGTTGAAGTATTTTATAAACAGATCATCCAGGTGCTTCAATCCTTCATCCAGCGTGATTACCTGCTCAGCTGTTGCGCCTTTCTGCGGGGCATATACAAAAGCAGCTCCTTCAGGTCCGTAAAATGGATTTTTTACATCACAAGCCACCTGAAATTCGATGTCTTCCAGATAATCCGTTTCAGGCATTACAATTTCATTGATCAAACTGAGATTCTCTCCACAGGGATCCAGCGGATCTTCATTTTTATCGAGAAACATATAACCCAGGGCGTCAGCCATGCCCATGCCCCCATCATTGGTTGCACTTCCGCCAATACCCAGCACAATTTTTTGAGCGCCCCTGCTTATCGCATCCCGGATTACTAATCCGGTTCCATAAGAACTTGCCAGCATTGGATCATATTCACTTTCCTTCAACAGGGCCAGTCCGCTTGCAGCAGCCATTTCAATGTACGCTGTTGCCGATGCTTCAGCATACTGATAAGCGGCAGTTATCGGTCTGCCCAAAGGATCAATGGTTTTTGAAGAAACCGCTGTGGTACCAAAATAATGATGCACAATACCGGCAAATCCATCTCCACCATCTGCCAGCGGATAGGTTTCTACCGATGCATCTGGTTGAATGGCGAGTATTTCTTTTTTGATAATTGTGCAAAGCGTTAGGGAATCAATGGATCCCTTGAATTTATCCGGAGCTACAACAATATTCATGGTTTCAATGTATTTGAAAACAAAATGACAAGGGGTTCAGAAGTGATCAATCAACCTCCAAACCCCTTATGCTATAAACTGAAATTCAATTAACCTAAGTTGGGATAAACAGCATTTACACCCAGTTCCTCTTCAATACGGATCAACTGGTTGTATTTTGCCATACGGTCTGTACGTGACGCAGATCCGGTTTTAATCTGTCCGCAATTGAGCGCCACAGCCAGATCAGCAATGGTTGTATCTTCTGTTTCACCGCTTCTGTGGCTCATGATGGAAGTATAACCGTTGGTCTGTGCGAGTCTTACTGCATTGATGGTCTCAGTAACGGTACCGATCTGGTTCACTTTCACCAGGATGCTGTTGGCAATACCTTTGTCGATACCTTGCTGTAAACGCAATACATTGGTTACAAAAAGATCATCTCCTACGAGCTGACATTTGTCGCCAACAGATTCAGTCAATTTCTTCCAGCCATCCCAGTCATCTTCTGCCATCCCATCTTCAATGGAAATGATTGGATACTTATTCACCCATTCAGTCCAGTATGCCACCATCTCTTCAGAGCTGATAACCTTTCCGGAACTCTTATAAAACTTGTACGTCTTGTCTTCTTCATTGTACATTTCACTTGTAGCTGCATCCATGGCAATGCTGATCTGCTCACCGGGCTTGTAACCTGCAGCTTCTATAGCCTGCAATACAGTTTCAATGGCTTCTTCATTGCTTTGGATATCGGGTGCAAACCCGCCTTCGTCACCTACATTGGTGCTGTATCCTTTCTTCTTCAATACTGTTTTCAACTGGTGAAATACTTCTACACCCCAGCGTAAGCCTTCACTGAAGCTGGAAGCTCCTGTTGGAACAATCATGAATTCCTGAAAATCGATTTTATTGTCCGCATGTGCACCACCGTTAAGGATATTCATCAGGGGTACGGGCAAGGTCACCGCGTTAACACCACCCAGGTACCTGTAGAGGTTAAGGTTGCAGGCCTGCGCAGCAGCTTTGGCAACAGCCATAGATACGGCAAGGGTTGCATTGGCACCGAGGTTTGCCTTGTTGGATGTACCATCCAGTTCAATGAGCATCCTGTCTATCAGTGCCTGCTCTGTAGCCGGCACACCCAGCAATTTGGGAGCGATGATATTGTTGACATTGTCAACAGCCTTCAAAACACCTTTTCCTACATAAATAGATTTGTCGCCGTCGCGTAGCTCAACTGCTTCATGTTTTCCAGTTGATGCTCCGGAAGGAACAGCTGCACGGCCAATGAAACCGCTCTCTGTGATCACATCCACCTCTACTGTGGGATTTCCGCGGCTGTCAAGGATTTGTCTTGCGTGAATACTTGCAATAATGCTCATACTTTTAGTTTTTTGAGATTGTTTGGGGTTCCTGGCGAACAATCATTCTCCTGCACCGGTAAGTGTTCTGAAAACGTCTTCCAGGCTTTGGGTTTGCGTTTGCAAAGAAACGATATTCAGGTTATGTTGCAAAGCGAATGTCATAAGTTCTTTGGCCAGGTCATCAGGACTACCGGTTTCGAGGGTATATTCTCCTTCCCCACCTCTTAAAACAGCAGTTACCCCATTGATAGTGTTCAGCTTATGTTCTTCCACATTTTCCCTGAAACGGACCTTCACACTTGCAGAAACGGGTTCATTGCGGATATCCTGCATCAGCCTGTCTGCAACAATCCTGCCCTTGTTGATGACTATGACCCTGTCGCATACGGCTTCCACTTCCTGCATGATATGTGTGGAGAAGAGGATGGTCCGGGTTTTACCCAGATCCCTGATCAGTTCCCTTATTTCTGCGAGCTGGTTGGGATCAAGTCCGGTAGTTGGTTCATCCAGTATCAATACTTCAGGATCATGCAACAGCGCAGCAGCAAGCCCTACGCGTTGCTTGTATCCCTTAGACAACTGGGCAATTTCCTTGTGACTTTCTGAAGTAAGTCCGGTCATGCTGATTACCGCTTCAATACGCTCACCTGCACTTTTTATGCCATTGAGACCCGCCCGCAACTGCAGGTATTCCCGCACATACATATCCGGGTAGAGCGGGTTCAATTCAGGGAGATAGCCAATCTTTCTTTTGGTTTCCAAAGCTTCACCTGTGACGGGAATACCACAGATTTCGATACTGCCTGCATCAGCCTGTAAAAAACCGGTAAGCATTTTCATGGTGGTTGATTTTCCGGCACCATTCGGACCAAGAAAACCAACTATCTCACCTTTGTCAATAGAAAAATTGATGCGGTCTACCGCAACCTGCTCTCCGTAAACTTTCAAAACCTGGTCAACCTGAATCGACATAATTTATTCTTCTACGGCTTCGCTGCTTTCCGGCAGGTTATCATAGGCTCCCTGAAATGCCAGCCATCCGAAAATGAGGAAACCAATTGCAATGGGTAAAAAGATGATTGCAAATATACTCCATTGGATGATGGTATCGGTGGTTGGCTTCAATTCAATCTGTTCTGAGCATGTTTTTAACAAAAGACCATAGGCTGTTAAACCAAACACAATCCACACCAGACCCAGCACTTTTTTTACCTGATTCATATCAATACGTTTTTGAGCGGTTTAAATTTAATCATTGACATCAGGATCAATCCTGTTATTGAGGTAAATGACACCAATAACGAGACACACAGCTGCAACAGCAATCGGATACCACAATCCTACCAGTACATCACCAGTGTAAATGGTACCCAGCAGCACTGCAATAAACGGTGTCATGCCGCCAAAAACACCATTGCCAAGGTGATAAGGCAGGCTCATGGATGTATACCTGATCTTGGTTGGAAAAATCTCTACCAGGAAGGCGGCAATGGGACCATAAACCATGGTTACAAATACAATCTGAATAAAAATCAGGGCTACAATGGCCCAATAGGATTGTTCAGGGAGCTCTTTGGATATTTTATCATTGCTTCCTGAACGCTCTGTGCCATCAGCAAACAAAGTATCGGCATGAACCCTGCGTTCAGTTATGCCATTCTGATAAAATTGCAGTGTGGTAGTGGTTTGCAGGCTGTAGTCCTTTCCTGAAGCCGGATTGATAACACTTTCTATGCGGGTAGCCGAAGGATCTGCAACACTTTTTTGTGTGTCAGTGATCTGCAGCATCTGCTGATAAATAGGCCTGTAGGAAAATACCGCCAGCAACAGGCCAACCATAATAATCCATTTACGTCCTATTTTATCACTCCAGTATCCAAATACGATAAAAAGCGGCGTGGCAAAAATGATAGCCCAGATAAGGATGGTTCGTGTCTGCTCAAAATCCACCTGGCAGGCCGTTTCCAGAAATGTCTGTGCATAGAACTGTCCGGTATACCAAACCACACCCTGGCCCATAGTAGCCCCAAAGAGCGCCAGCAGCACCATTTTGAGGTTTCCTTTGTGCATGAGGCTCTCTTTGATGGGATTAACGGAAGTCTTTCCCTCAGCCTTCAGCTTGCTGAACAGTGGTGATTCATGCATCTTCAGCCTGATATAGATACTCATCCCAACTAGAATAATTGAAAACCAGAAAGGTATTCTCCAGCCCCAGCTTTCAAAGGCACGTATAGACGCTGCCGCATCCTGATCAAGACTTTTACGGGTGATCAAAATAATTCCCAGTGATAACAACAATCCGAGGGTTGCGGTAGTCTGAATCCAGCTGGTAAAAAAGCCCCTGCGGTGTGCAGGAGAATGCTCTGCTACATAAGTAGCTGCTCCCCCATATTCACCCCCAAGTGCCAAACCCTGTACAAGCCTGAGCATCAGCACGAGCAATGGTGCAGCAAACCCAATAGTTTCATAACCCGGAACCAATCCGATTGCAAATGTTGACCCTCCCATCAGGATGAGTGTGAGCAAAAAAGTATATTTCCGGCCTACCTTATCTCCCAACCGCCCGAAAACAAGGGCTCCGAATGGCCTTACAATAAACCCTGCAGCAAAAGTAGCCAGTGTGGAAAGGAGGGCTGCTGTTGGGTTTCCTTTGGGGAAGAACTGGGCAGCAATGATGGGTGCCAGACTTCCGAAAATGTAAAAATCATACCACTCAATCAGGGTTCCCACAGAGGAAGCAAATATCACTTTCCTGATTTGGTTTGGAGCATTGCCGGTTTGCATGTAAAATCGTTGTTTTGATTCGGTTAAAGTGCTTCAAGATAAAAATAGTTCCGCAACAATCTGATTTTTTTTAACTTACCGCACTTAAATCAATGCAACTAATGATGAGTTACCCTTACCAGATTAATTCGCTTGAAGCGTATCACAAGGCATGGAATAAAAGTGTAGATGACCCAGAAGGATTCTGGGGGGAAGTGGCTTCACATTTCCACTGGAAGAAGCCATGGGAAAAAGTATTGGAATGGAATTTCAGGGAACCATCAGTAAAATGGTTTCAGGGTGCTGAGCTGAATATCACGGAGAACTGTCTTGACAGGCACCTGGCAGACAAAGCAAACCAGCCTGCCATCATCTGGGAACCAAACAATCCCGAAGAGCACCACCGGCTGATTACTTACGCGCAACTTTACGCCAAGGTGGTTCAGTTCTCTCATGTGCTGAAAAATAATGGTGTTAAAAAAGGCGACAGGGTTTGCCTGTATATGGGTATGATTCCTGAGCTGGCCATTGCTGTGCTGGCCTGTGCAAGGGTTGGTGCCATTCATTCTGTTATTTTCGGAGGGTTCAGTGCACAAAGTATTGCTGACAGGCTCCAGGATGCGCAGGCTGCATTCATCATTACCTGCGACGGTGCCTTCAGGGGAGCAAAAGATATTCCACTCAAATCAGTTATTGATGATGCATTGGTGAGTTGTCCGTTTGTTCAGCGTGTTATTGTTTACACACATACCCGCACTGCAGTGAGCATGATCAAAGGCAGAGACGTATGGTGGGAAGATGAAGTGCGGAAAGTGGAAACTGCTGGCAACCCTGACTTCCCGGCCGAAACCATGGATGCGGAAGACCCGCTTTTTATCCTTTATACTTCAGGCTCAACCGGGAAACCCAAGGGCGTTGTTCATACCTGTGGCGGGTACATGGTTTATACCAATTATACTTTTGTCAATGTCTTCCAGTATCAGCCCCGTGAAATCCATTTCTGCACAGCAGATATCGGATGGATTACAGGTCACTCTTATATTGTGTACGGACCCCTCAGTGCAGGTGCCACAACCCTTCTTTTTGAAGGTATTCCAACCTATCCGGATGCAGGCAGGTTCTGGGATATCATCGATAAGTTCAAAGTAAATATTCTCTACACTGCTCCTACTGCCATAAGGAGCCTGATGGCGTTCGGACTGGGTCCTGTTCAAAACAAGGACCTGAGTTCACTCAGGGTATTGGGAACAGTTGGTGAACCGATCAATGAAGAAGCCTGGAACTGGTACAATGAAAATATCGGAAAAGGAAATTGTCCGATTGTGGATACCTGGTGGCAAACCGAAACCGGAGGTGTCCTCATAAGCAACCTCGCAGGTATCACCCCTGCAAAAGCCAGCTATGCCACTTTACCCATGCCGGGTGTACAACCCTTGCTACTTGATGAAAAAGGGAATGAAATAACAGAAAACAACGTTACAGGTAATCTTTGCATACGCGCCCCATGGCCTTCAACGTTGCGAACCACTTATGGCGACCATGACCGCTGCAGAACAAACTATTTTGCAACATATCCTGATCTGTATTTTACGGGAGATGGAGCCTACCGGGATGAAAACGGATTTTATCGCATCACCGGCAGGGTGGATGACGTTTTGAATGTGAGTGGTCACCGGATTGGTACTGCAGAAGTGGAAAATGCCATCAACATGCATGCCGGAGTGGTAGAAAGCGCTGTAGTAGGCTATCCGCATGATGTAAAGGGCCAGGGCATATACGCCTTCGTCATTTATAGCGGTACACACGGAGACGAATCTATGGTAAGGAAGGATATCACCGCAACTGTCAGCCGTATCATCGGACCCATCGCCAAACCTGACAAGATTCAATTGGTAAGCGGACTTCCAAAAACAAGAAGTGGCAAGATCATGCGCCGTATTCTACGTAAAGTTGCTGAAGGTGAACTGGAAAATATTGGAGATACCTCAACACTGCTTGATCCCGGCGTTGTGCAGGAAATCATTAAAGGAAAAATATGAGTGGTAAAAGGGATTCGTACTGGCTCATTTCCATTATGGCCACCTTTTTACAAAGGTTTTCCCGTCCACTTTTCGGTGTACTGAATTTCATGATGCTGACCCGCATGCTAAGCCGCTATGAGTTCGGTGTATGGAGCATTTTTCTGGTGATTTCCACCACCTTTGAAATGACAAAATCCGCTCTTTTGAAAACAGCACACATCAAATTTGCAGCTTCATCTTCAGATGAAGCCGAACATGTGGCTATTTCATGGTCGTCCCTGACACTGAATATACTGTTAAGCGTGATCTATTGGACAGGACTATATGTATTTGCCAACCCCATAGGAAACTGGCTGAACAGCGGGGCAGACTTTGCTTCCACCATCAGCTGGTATATACCAGGAATTATTGGAACAGTTTTTATTGCACATTATGATGCCATTAAGCGTGCAAAACTAAACTTTAAAAATGGCTTATACGGACAACTGACCATGTACGTATATTTTTTCATTTCGATAGGTTATTTCTTCATCAGCAAAAATGTATTAGGACTCAATCAGGTAGTGTTGCATTATGGTATTGGTAGTCTGGTGGCTGCATTGGTGATGTTTGCACTAGACTACAAATCACTCAGTTTTAGGTTTAGCGCTTCACGCCTGTGGATGAAAAAACTGGTTTCCTTTGGTAAATATATTTGGGGAGGTAACCTGATAGGAAACCTATCGAATAACTTTGACCAGATGCTTACAACAAAATACCTTAGTCCGGTTTCAGCCTCCTATTATGGCATAGCCACAAGAATTATTGGAGTTGTTGAAATTCCTTTATTTGCAGCATCTGAAGTACTTTTTCCAAAACTGTCCAAAGTAATGGAGGAAGATGGACTTTCAAAAGCCAAGTTCTACCTTGAGAAAATGATTGCATCATTATACGTGCTCATGATACCAGCGGTATTGATCATGGTGTTATTGTCGAAATGGATTGTGCTTTTTCTTGCAGGTGAAACATATCTGGATGCTGTACCTATTGTTCAATTGTATATTTTCAGGATACTTCTAATCATTCTACAAGTGCAGTCTGGACAAACCTTAATAAGCATTGGCAAAGCCGCTCTCCATTTTAAAATGACAGCAATAAGTTTTATATTAAGGGTCCTTGTCTTATATGTCTGTTTTACAAAAATCGGATTGTACGGAGCTGCATGGGGTAACATGATTATGGCAATCATCAGTCTGGTTTATTGGTACCTGCTGATGAGGAAAGAGGTTGGTCTTGAAGCTTCAGGAATATTGAGGTATTACAAAGAACAATCGCAATATGTAATCGAAATCCTGAAATCAAGAATTAAAATTCCTGTATAAAAAGACTTCTTTTGAATTTATTTTTAGAATTCCGTTAGGCACACTCATGCCTGCCCAACGGAATTCATTTTTAATTAGTTGCTGAACCTTACGCCAACAGTGTAAGGCATCTGCTCCAATGCATTTTTATGCAATGTGGTTGTGGCGATAGATCCATATAGTTTAACCGGACCCAATCCGAGTTCCCCCACATATGCCAGTTTGAATGGCTGAAGATTAAAATTAGATTTGTTTTTTTCTGTCCCTGCACTGCTTTTCTGTTTCTGACGGGCACCTGAAAGATAACCGGCGCTGATGCCTGCAGAAACCTGGAACCCCCTTTTGCCGCGGGCAGGATTGGTATTCAGGTTCAGCATGAGTGGAACGGTTAAATAGTTAGCTACCAGTTTATTTTTCGAAAATGTTTGCGAACTTCTTGTTGTATAAACATCAGCTCCATCCACATACGTAATGCCTGTTTTGTAGAAATAATTATTGCTCTCAATGCCAAATCCGTATTTGATGTTGAGCACGCTTGCAATCAGACTCACACGCTGCATGAAAAACCAGAGATTGAAATTGGAGAGACGTGTGGTTCTCAAAGCGTAATCACTTTCACCTGCCGGAACACCGCTTGTCTGATTCCTCAGGAAATTTTGCGCAGCTGGTGTGTTGTAGTTGGTAACGTCGTTATAGCCTGCAAATCCGATATCATATACAAACCAGTTGGTAGAAACTTTCTTTGGTTTCTTCTTTTTAAGAATTTCCTTTTTGATTTCACCTAACTTACTGAAGTCAACATCACCAATTGCTTTACCTATCTTTTCCAGTCCCTCAGAAATACCTTTTCCAATGACTACCAGATCCGGACCAATTTTGATGGTATCCTGCGCAGCCTTTGTTGAATCGCCTGGTTTTGTAGTATCGGCAGGGGTTTTCATAACTGTCATGTTCCCGATTTTGATGACTTCGGTACCTTTTTTAACACTTGCCGTATCCTGCTGAGCAGTTGCCGTTGTTGCCACAATGAGGG